>JAKLEY010000099.1 GCA_022711455.1 Candidatus Cloacimonadota bacterium | reverse complement strand
CAAAGATTGCACAGTTCACGGTTATCAGGGGCAGGAATATCCCCAGGGTGTAGTAGAGGGCGGGGACATAGCGCTCGATGATCAACTCCAGTAACTGCACAAAGGCCGCGATCACAATGATAAAAACGATGTATTCAAGATATACTACATTGAAGGGAACCAGGATATAGTGATAAGCCATCCAATTCAATCCGGCAGTTATGGTGAGCACAAAGATCACCGCAACCCCCAGCCCAAAAGATGATTCCACCTCTCTGGAGACAGAAAGATAAGAGCACATGCCCAGGAAATTGGTGAGCAGAATATTGGATGTGAAAATCGCTGCCCAGAACAGAACGAAAGCGCTGATATTCATAGCGTTATGCCTTTTCTTTGTAATATTTGGTGTTGATTATCCAAATCAGGATCGCCAGCAGGAAAAACGCGCTGGGAGCCATAACCATTATGGACCAACGTATCCACCAGTCACCTAAGATCTGGAATCCGAAGAGAGCTCCGAAGCCAAAGAGTTCACGCACTGCCGCAATCGCCAGCAAAACCAGAGTGTAGCCCACTCCGCTGCCGATCCCGTCAATAAAAGAATCCAGAGGCTTGTTTTGGGCGGCAAAAGCTTCCGCGCGTCCCATTAGAATGCAATTGGTGATGATCAACCCCACGTAGGGTCCCAGTTGCTTGGAAATCTCAGGCATATTCGCTTTGAGGAAGATATCCACAATGATCACATAAGCCGCAATAATGAGCACTTGAACCATCATGCGGACACTGCGGGGTGTGTAGGCACGTAAAAGCGAGAGCGTGAAACTTGAAAGAGCCAGGGAGAAGGTGACTCCCAAGCCCATGATCAGGCTGTTGAGCATCAGATTTGTCACGGCGAGCGATGAACATATCCCCAGGATCTGTTTCCAGACCGAGTTTTCCCGGAAGGCCGAAGTGATAAATATGTCTTTTTTGGTCATGGTTTGGCCTCTTTGGCGCTGTTTATGATTGTGATCTCGTCTTTGATCATACGCAGGACGCTGTTGGTGGTAATCGTTGCGCCTGTTATCTGCCTGATCTGGGTTTCGCTGCCTCCCATCTGACGTTCCGGGATCAGCGTGAACTCGATGGCTTTCCCATTCTGCAGTAGTTTTTTTCCTCTGAACTGGCTACGAAAGGCTTCTTCAGTGATGCGGGAGCCCAGCCCCGGGGTTTCCATTTGATCATAAACTGCCAGGTCATAAGCTTCAGTAAGATCAGGACTGAGCGCAAGCAAAGCCCGCATCGAACCCCAAAGACCCTGACCTCCGATGTCGAAACAATAGGCGATCTTTTGCCCGTTGACAATTGCCACAAAACACCTGCGGGGATGGCCTTTTTCTTCACTGATGTATTGCGCGTAGGTTATAGCCGGATCGGAAAGCAGCTTCGCTTCCGGGATTTCGCTTGCTTTGGATATGGCGGCAGTGAGCAATTGCACTATCTGCAGCTGATAGGCATTCTGTTTATTAGCCTCGATCTTGGCTTCATAACTGCGATAGAGCACAGCCAGAACTCCCACAAAAACCAAAGATACTGCGATCATGAACAGGACAGGGTAATAAATAGTCTGGCTGAAAGGTACTTTTTCCTTGCTCATGCGGCCTTCTTTTTGGGTTTGATAAGGTAATTATCCAGACCATATTCGATGATGGGCATGAAAGCGTTTGTGAGCAGTAAGGCAAACATGAAGCCTTCCGCAAAAAGTGAAAAACGCCGGATATAAACAGTCAGGAATCCGATCAGAATTCCATAGATCCAGATGGCATACTTCCCTTTGGCCTGCGACACGGGATCTGTGGTCATGAAGACTATTCCGAACAGGGCCCCTCCGGTCGCCAGCATAAAGAAAGGATTGTCTGCAGGATAGAAGATCCAGTTGAAGACCAGAATGGAAAGTGTGGTTGCGATCATAGGCTGCCATTTCGCTGTTTTACTGACGACCAGATACAGACCCGCGAGCACCAGCAGCACCGCGGAGGTCTCCCCTATGGAGCCGGGAACATAACCCAGAACTGCATCCGTAAAGCTGTTCGTGACGGGCATTTTGAGCCGGTATTGGCCCAGAATAGTGGCAGAAGTGATCATTTCGGAAGAACCGGTCCAACGCAAAAATCCACCCGGGAAATCAGCCATGGTGTATGGCTTCAACCAGCTGACCGTCATTTGTTGCGGAAAGGACACGTAGATAAAGGTTCTTCCCAAAATCGCCGGATTGAATGGATTAGTGCCAAAGCCACCAAAGACCATTTTGCCGAATGCTATCGCTATCACTGCGCCAATGGCAGACATCCAGAGTGGAATTGTGGGAGGCAGGGTCATTGCGACCAAACTGGCAGTCACAAAACAGGCCATCGAAACCTTGCCGCCCTTCTTGTTCCGGATAAAGAGATACTCCGTGAGATATCCGGCAAGATTAGCGGATATTATCACAGCCAGAACCCTCCATCCGAACAGATAAACTGCCAGGACAGTGCTTGGAATCAAGGCATAAAGTACCCGATTCATTATTGACTGTTTTAAAATTCTCTCAAACATAATAAATCTAAGAATCTCCAACATTAGTTAGTAGTGTTCAATCATGGCAAATGGTCAATCTTGTCAATCTAATCCTCAAGTCCCAGTCAGGGCAGAGAGAAAATCAGTCATTTCCGGGATCAGATCATTTGTGGTCAAAACGTCCACTCCCCCGGTCTGAGCATTGAAGCTGTGGATACCGAGTCCTTCGGCTGATTCCAGCAGAAAACCGAACAGGCAGAAATCCTGTTTGGGCAAACGCAGACGGATCAGGATGCTGTTACGTGTGATCTGTTCTCTGGATAAGATACCGATCTGCATGGACGAATCAAGGGTTAGTCTTTTCTTTATCGGATTTACCCGGTGTCCAGACGGGGTCACCCGGGCTTTCCACAAAATCGATCGGACCCGTGTCTCCTCGAGGGTTCTGGGAACCCCGGCTGAGGAAGACTTTGACGGTCTTGCCTTTCTCAATTTTATTCCCCGGGGACGGACTGCAGCGTATCACTGAATTAGCGGGATACTTTTCCGAATACAGCGAATCAGCGATCACAGTCTTCAAGCTGCTCGTGCGCAACATGATATAGGCTTGTTGATATGGCATGCCAAGGATTTGGGGCACCGTGATCACTCTGGAACCACGACTGACGACTACATATACCGCCTGATCCTGTTTAAGCTGTTTACCGGCTTCCGGCTTCTGCTCCAGAACATACTCCACAGGAGCCTCTTCGGACCAAACGGAGTCTTTGACCACTATGTGCAGCCTGTTCTCACGTAATTTCTGCTTGGCAGTTGACAGCCCCAAGCCCACAACGTCCGGAACTTCTGCTTTCTCTGAGTTACCCAGAAAGATCGGATACAACAACTGGCTGGAGATAAAGGCCACGACCATCACGATCCCAAAACCGATCCCGATGATGTAGCCAGTCTTTTTCCATTGATAATTTTTCATAAGACACCTGTTTGGTTTTATCTGGACTTTTGGAACTTGGCGGCAAAAGCACCATCCATATTGTGCTTGAACGGTATCGTCTTCAGACATCCGTTTTCGGTATATTCCCGGGGTATGTATTTCGAGGCATCCACCAGTTGAAATTTGGGGTTCTCTTTCAGGAATTTGCGCACCTGATCTTCGTTTTCCGCCGGGTTCATGGTGCATGTGGAATATACCATGTAACCCTCCGGTTTCACAAATCCGGCTGCATGCTCCAACGCTTTCTCCTGCAGTTTGATCAGCTCAGGAATGTCCTGATGCACTTGCCAGCGAAGATCCGCCTTGCGTGAAAGCACACCCCAGCCTGAGCAGGGCGCGTCCACTAATACGCGGTCAAAAGCAGGGGCTTTGGGTCCGTATTTGAAAGCGTCTGCTACTATCAGCCTGATGTTTGTCAGTTGCAGTCTGTCCGCGGCCTGTTTGAGCAGCTTCATCTTGTTAGGGATCTTGTCCACGGCGATCACTTCCCCGGTGTTATTCAGTTTCTCTGCAATGAAGCTGCACTTACCTCCGGGTGCAGCAAACAGGTCCAAAACGGATTGTTCTTCTTTGGGATCGAGCAGATCAACCACCATCGCAGCTGACGAATCCTGAACCGAAAAGTAGCCTTCGGAAAAGGCAACATCTGCCAGAATCTTATCCGCATGCCTGGATTTGAACATCAGCTTGCCTGCAGGACTGGGCTCGATCATTATATCACGTTTGGCAAAATATTGTTCCAGTTTTTGGGGATTGGTGGCAGTGGCGTTTACCCTGATATGCAGCTCGGGATTTTCGTTAAAAAAGATAGCCAGATACTCCGTGTCCTCAGGACCCCAAAGCTTCACCCATTCTGTGATCAGGTCGGGTGGATAGGAATGCTCGACAGCTATTCTTTCTATGGTGTCTGTGGGATAAACGATCTCCGGATGACGCAGGTAATTGCGTAGAACAGCATTGATAAAATCTGCCACGGAATCGCTGAGTATGCTCTTGGCCAATTCCACGGTCTCGTTCACAGCCGCATGTTCCGGAATCGAATCCAGATAGATCAATTGATAGAGACCGATGTAGAGAAGAGTTTTAATCTTGAGGTCAGTTGCGGCGTATTTTCTGGCATCTGTGTGATGTGAGAGAATATAATCCAGCTTACCCCGCATCTTGATCACCCCTTTTACCAGAGTGTAATACAGGGCCACGGATTCTTCAGATTGCTTCAGTTTGTTGGCGCGCTGCTGCAGCAGGGTATCTGAAAAATCGTGATCTTTGAAAACCTTCAGGATCGTAGACCAGGCTTCTTGGCGAAAGTTCATTTGCTTCTTTGGTAGAGACGCTTGATGGTCTCTTTGATCAGTTCTTCGATGGTGAGTTTCTTATCTTCGGCTGTGATCATGCTCACAACTCTTTGAATGTCTTTGGCATTGAAACCAAGTGACAGCAAGGCGGATTCGACCTCCAGAGCATTCTTGTCCATTTGAATCATCTCTCCGGGCTCCAGATATTCCCCTACGCGATGAATACTGTCTTTGAGTTCCACGATCAGACGCTGCACGGATTTTTTACCAAGACCGGGAACTTTGATCAGGATCACTTCCTCACCCAGCTGAATGGCACGGATGAAGGTCGATATCGAAAGCGTCGAGATGATGGAGATAGCTGTTCTGGGACCCACGCCTGAAACAGAGATCAGAAGCTGAAACAGTTCGTTCTCTGCCACGCTGGCAAAGCCGTAGAGTCTGGGACCATCCTGGGTAAAGTGCAGAAAAGTGTTTAGCTGACAGTTCTCTCCCAGTCGTGGTAATTTCTCATAGGTGCTGACAGGAATCTTTAGTTCCCACCCGATTCCGGCTGCTTCAACAACTGCCAGAACAGGGCTTTTCGCTGTAAGCACACCCTTGATATAGTTGATCATTTATATAAACCTCAAGCGGTTAAAATGGCAGTAGGCAACGGCCAAAGCATCGTAGGCATCATCTTTGGCAGGTTTTTGGGTGAGCTTGAAGATCGAATCGACCATATAGCGAACCTGCTGTTTGGTGGCATTTCCGTTTCCCGCGATGGCTTTCTTGATCTCGCGGGGACTATATTCTGCCAGCGGGATCTGATACTGAGCCAAAGCGAGAAGTAACACACCTCTGGCATGTCCCAAAGTAAAGATGCTCTTTACATGCTTACTCAAAAACATAGTCTCAACTGCTGCCAGATCAGGTTTATATTCGTGGATCACAGAACAGATCTGCTCGTGCAAAAGCTTGAGCCGCTCTGAGATATCTTTGGTGGCACTTACGTCTATCACCTCACATCCGGCTGCAACAACCTTACGTCCTTCAAACTGAAGCAAGCCGTAGCCGCAAAAACGGCTGCCGGGATCGATCCCCAGAATGAGCACTATTCTTTGTTCAGAGCTTCCAGAACTTCGTCTGAGATCTCGTAATTGGCGTAGACCTTTTGGACATCGTCGAGATCTTCCAGCTGGTCTAAGAGCCTCATCAATTTGGCTGCAAAATCGTTGGCGTCGATAGTGTTTTTAGGAATTCTGGTAAGCTCCGCGTTCTCTATCGGAAATCCCAGGGCTTCAACCGCTGATAGCACTGTGTGAAACTCTCCGGGAGCAGTGTAGATATCAAAATAGTCATCGTTGAGTTCGACGTCCGCCGCGCCTGCTTCCAAGGCCTGCATCATGAATTCATCTTCGTCAAGACCGGCTGAGGGAACCTGAAAGAACCCCTTGGGTTCGAAATTCCAGGAAACGGCTCCCGACTCTGCAAGGTTTCCGCCGTATTTGGAAAAGGTGTGGCGCAGCTCGGCGACAGTGCGGTTTTTATTATCAGTCATCACGTCAACAACAATGCCGACTCCGTTGTGGCCATATCCTTCGTAGGTCATTTCTTCATAGATTGCCCCTTCGATCTCTCCTGTGCCGCGTTTGATGGCGCGGTCGATATTATCTTTGGGCATGTTTTCGGCTTTTGCGCTGTTGATGGCTGTTCTCAGGCGGGGATTGGTTTCAGGATCACCACCGCCTCTGGCAGCGAGGATGATCTCTTTAACGAGCCGGGTATAAATTCTGCCGCGCTTGGCATCGGTTGCGGCTTTTTTATGTTTGATCGTACTCCACTTATTGTGTCCTGACATAACACTACCTCTTTATCATTAGATTCATTATCTTAGGTTTAACTCACTCAAACATCGTGCGGTAAACAGCCCGGGATGTCAAGCTAAAAAAAGGGAGGCAACGTTGTCATCGCCTCCCGGGAATTTATCTTTATCAGGTTCAGAAATTAATTGGCTTCTGAATCCTGCCAGGCGGCGACCACTTTCGCTGTTATGTCGTCCGGAACTTTCTCGTAGTGTGAGAAGGATTCGGTGAAGCGTCCACGACCCTGGGTGAATGATTTGAGGGCCGGGAAATAGAAATACATCTCGGCAACCGGCATTTGTGCGGTCAGATACTGCTTTCTGCCACGCTGTTCCATGCCCATGATCCTGCCTCTGCGGGTGGAAATATCACCCATCACGTCACCCATATATTCGCTGGGAACGATGATAGTGAGCTCATGGATGGGCTCGAGAAGAATGGGTTTACACTTTTTGAAGCCTTCTTTGAGGGCCATCGAAGAAGCAATCTTGAAAGCCATTTCGGAGGAGTCCACATCGTGATAGGAGCCGTAATAAACTTCCACGGCAACGTCGATCACCTGGTAACCGGCAATAATACCCTTCTCGAGCGTTTCCAGAAGTCCCTTCTCAATGGCGGGCACAAAGTTTGAAGGAATCACACCACCAACGATGGCGTTGATGAATTTGAAGCCTTCGCCGCGTTCAGTGGGCTTGATCCTGAAATAGACTTCGCCATATTGACCACGTCCGCCGGATTGTTTTTTGTGGCGGTACTGAGATTCAGCTGAGCCCATAATGGTCTCCTGATAAGGAATCCGGGGTTCTTTCATCACAGCTTCGACCTTGTAGCGGTTCTTCATCTTCTTCAGAACCAGGCTCAGCTGTTGCTCGCCCATACCGGAAATCACGTTCTCATGTGTGTCCGCGCGCAATTCGTATCTGATAGTGGGATCTTCAGCGATCACCCGTTGCAGGGCGGAACCGATCTTATCTTCGTCAGATTGATTGGACGCTTTGATCATCTGCCAATAGGTGGGGCTGGGAAGTTGGATATGAGGAATCGCGATACGGGAATTCAAAGGCACCAGAGAATTCATAACCTTGGAGTTTTTAAGCTTCACAAGGGCGCCAATATCACCGGCTTTGATCTCCTGAGTATCGTGACGGTTTTTACCAAGCATAAAGTACATATTGCCGGCTTTATCTTTGGCTTCCTTTTCGGGAACATAGAATTCCGTGCCGGTCTTAAGAGTTCCGGAATAAACCCGGACATAGGCAAAGTCACCCATGCTGGGATCCGCATAAAGCTTGAAGATATAGCCCAGAAGATCGCCGTCCGGAGTGGCGATAAATGTCTTCGCTGCGCCATCATCAGTCACCTGGATCTCATTGGCATCCGCAGGGGAAGGCAGGTAGGCGATCACGGCATCCAAAAAGGCCTGAACGCCCACACCGGTGTGCGCGGATGTGGCAAAAGCTGGAACCAGGTCACCATTGGCGATTGCTTTCTTGAGACCAGCAATCAGTTTGGCTTCCGGAAGCTCCATATTCTCGAGGAATTCATTGAGCAGTTCTTCGTCGGTCTCGGCAACGGCTTCCATGAGATGCAATCTGGCATCTTCGACCAGTTCTGTCATATTGGCAGGAACCTCTCCGGTACCTGAGGGACGGATGGCTTTCTGGCTGATGATATCGACCACGCCTTCAAATCCACCCTCTTTGCCGATCGGAATATGCACCTTGACAGCTGTGATCCCGGTGTTTTCATGTATGGTTTCAAGGGTTTTGTCATAATCGGCATGTTCATTGTCCATGCGGTTC
>JAKLEY010000098.1 GCA_022711455.1 Candidatus Cloacimonadota bacterium | reverse complement strand
GTCCGGAATTCTGTTATAAATTCAGCTCGATAAATCTGCCGTCTATCCGGTAATCCAGCTTTTGCACCCAGGGCAGCTCCCGGAGAGCCTTTGTGTAGAGCTCCAGCTGCTCCCGGTCATGGATCTCTCCCGTCTTATAATCCACCAGCAGGATCTCCCGGCTATTTGTGCAGACCTGCATCCGGTCTATCCTCAATTCCCTGCTCCCCAGCCAGATAGTCTTTTCGTTGAAGACCAGATCATAGCGTTTGTCAAAGAGTTCCGGAAAGCGCTGCAGATCCTTATTCACTTGCTCTATGATCGCCCTGATCCGCGCCTGAGGGATGATCGAGCCATAGTCCTTGAGCGCGTGCAGCAGACCCCGTTCCTGCTCAGGAGCGCTGTTGCGGAGGAGCTGGCTGAGATAGAAATGCACCAGATCCCCGATCAGATTGGCTTGCTCGGTCAGCCAGAGGCGATGCCAGTCTTTGGCAGGAGGCTGGGGCTGAGCTAAAAACATTGGCTTAGATTTGGGATCAGCGAGCACAGAGCTCAGATCAGGCTGCCCGGTCTTTTCTGGATTTACCTTTTTCTTTTCCTTTATGGGTTCAGGATTGTCCGGAAGCAGCTTGTAGCCCAGCTCTGTGGCAGTGGCGTGATTATCTTGCATGAAGTCCAGGCTCAGTTTGCAGAGCAGATCAGGCAAAGCCAGCTTGTCTTTTTCGGTTTTGCTATCCAGATATTCCTGCCAGGAACCGTTAGATGGAAAGGCAAAATAGATGTGGAGCTTGCTTGCGGCACGGGTGAAGGCCACGTAGAGGCTGTTCATCTCCTCCAAAAGTTCCCTGGCTTTGGCGGTCTCCACCAGATAAGCATACTGAGAGGCCTTCAGCAGGCTGCCATAATGCAGGGTGAGAGCAAAATCCCGCACATTCTGGAAATCCTTGCCCTGATATTGCAGATAGGTATTCAGGTGACCATAATCCCGGGCATGTGTGGCAGCAAGGTTGTAATAGACAAAGACGCGGTCAAATTGCAGCCCCTTGGATTTGTGGATGGTGAGCAGCTGGAGCGTACCTTTGTCATCGATCGAACGCTGCTTCAGGAAGTCCTGTCTGATATTCTGCTGCAGGTAATCCAGGAAATCCGGGATCCCCAGTCCCTTGCCGCTTTGCTCCAGTTCATATTCACGAGCCACCACCAGAAAGGCATGGAGATTGCTGAGATCTCTGGGCCCGCTGAGCGCGTCTGTTAAAAAGCGGTTCACGATTGCCATGCAAGCTTCGTGGAGGCCTTTGCCCTGCAGCTCTGTGGCAAGGCTCAGCAGCTCCCGCACAATGGGAAGCTCCCCGGGCTCCGCGTCCAGAGGCAGATAGCCGGATTTGGTGACAGCTTTCGAAAGAGCTTCCAGCACTGTTTTCAGCTGGGGACTGTGGATCAGAATGTAATCCGAACGCAGCAGTTCCAGGAGCCGGTAGACATCACCATAGGCCAAAAAGCGAAGCCAGGAGATCAAGGGAGCCACCAGATGATGGCTCAGCAGATCAGCACTGGGTTCAAAGACGCTGGTGATGCCTTCTTTATCCAGAATTAACTGCAGTTCGGTGAGTTCCTTGGTCTTGCGGCAGAGGATGGCAATGGATTCATCAGGGTGTTTATCATGGATCGGTTTGATCATTTTGGCCACAAAATCGGAATAGACGTCATCGATATCGTAATCCCCCTTGCCTTTTGGCTGGTAGGGATGAGCCACGAATTCCAGCGCGCTCATGGTTTCGAGATCCGGCTTCATGCTGGTGATATCCTGATCATATTTCCAGCTCATCTCACGCTTTGTGAGATGCGTCTGGATATCTGCATGATGGAAGATGGAATTGATGTATTTCATCAGGAAGGGACTGGAGCGCCAGGACTGATCCAGAGTCTCCACTTCCACTTCCCCCAGGGATTTGATGATCTCAGGCAGGTTTCCCAGCAAGTCCCGCTCTCCCCCCCGCCAGCCAAAGATGGATTGCTTTTCGTCTCCCACCACCACCAATCCACCGTAGTCTTTGGTTCCGGCTCCGGAGCAGACTTCGTCGATGATGGGCTTCAGGATATTGAATTGGATGAGCGAGGTATCCTGAAATTCATCGATCAGGATGAAGCGGCTGCGATGGGTCAGGAACTGATAAAACTCATTAGCCAGGGCGGCATCCTGAGCCGCAAAGATGGGTGGTTCTTCGCTGTAGAGCGCTTCGAAGGTGAACCAGGCGATGTCGTCGTAGCTCATATTCCGATAGCGATAGATAAATCTGTCATAGATGGCCAGCACTTCGCCCCAGAGCTCCATGATCTCGTCCTGTTCGGGCTTGACCAGACTGAGGATGAGATAATCTGCGATCCGGCTCTTCAATTCCTGCTGCCGGTCCTGCAGAGCGTTCTTGATCTCCAGATCGATTTTCTTGGTGAATTTGCTGCCATTGTAGAGGTTGGAAGGTTTACCATCCTTATCTTTGAGGACATCCATGATGCCATAGAGCCGCCGGGGGTGGGACAGCAGCTTAGTAAATGCGGTCATGAAATCATGCGATTCTTCCGGTCTGCCTCCCAGCAGGGTTTTGAACTTCTTGGAAAAGTAATCCGGCAGCAAATGAGCTTCACGTTCCTGCACAGGCACGATCAGCTCCAGCATCTCCTCAAAGATGGAGCTGAGCTCCGCCTTTCTGGCTTTCATTCCTGTCTCGTCCGCGCTGGCCAGATCGAGCTGCAGACCCTCTTCCGGGCTCAGTTGCAGACGCTTTTTGATCAGGTAGTAAAACCAACGCCGGTTGATCAGTGAGATAAAGAAATTCTCATATTCATCCAGCGAAGGTTTGATCTTGCGCCGCAGGAGCTTATCTATCCTCTGCTTCAGCTGTGGCTGCATCAATTCGTTCAGAATATCCGGCAGGCGTTTGCGGGCAGCTTCGGTGTCGATCTCATAAATATCTATGCTGCGCAGGGGACGCACAATGTTGCGGAAGATACTGCTGATATAGGAATCCAGAGTCATCACCTGCAGCAGTTTTTTGTCGTTCGAGATCATCCTGTTTACCGAAAGCAGGATGTTGTAGTCTCTGGTCTCCAATTCATCCAGGTCTTCCGATCCTCTCACAGACCGGATCAGGCTTTGGCGTTCAGCAGCTTTGGGATGATCTCTGTTTAAGAGCATCTCCAGGCTTTCCATGATGCGCTGTCTGATCTCGGCAGTGGCCTTGCGGGTGAAGGTGAGCACCAGGATATTATCCGGGGCAAAATCCGGCTGTTCAAAGTAGTTCAGGATCAGCTTCAGATATTCGATCGAGAGGCGGTAGGTCTTGCCGGTTCCGGCACTGGCGGTGATGATCCGGTTTTTAAAGCTCTGCATCTTTACTCCATAATTTGATACTGTAGAGATCGGCTCTGGTGAGAGCAGGATACTGGTTGCGATCGGTGGTCCTGGGGGAAAGCCCGAAACCCTGATGCAGAATATTGGAAAGCGCCTGACGCAGTTTCTCTTTATAGGTCTCCCGCTGCTTATCGGTGATATTCATGGGCTCGGATTCCTGCTCCAGGATCTGGCAGATATGCGAGCTGAGGCTCTTATCACCCAGAGCATCCAAGAGCAGATAGTAGACCCATTCGTAGATGATCAGCTGCTCTTTTTTCCCCTCCCCGGTCTTAAAATCAATGATGAAGTTTTCGGCTGCGGTTTCTATGCGCAGGTCAACCTTCCCCCGGATGCAGAGGCTGTAGCTCTGACCCTGATAGTCAAGCTCCAGAAGCTTGCGGGGCTTTTGCTCCTCTTCGGTCATGGTGTCGGTTTCGGGGATCAGAGTGAAAGCTTGATCCTGCACCAGAGCCGGGAGGTAATCCCTGAAAAACCACTGGATGGTGTCTATGATGCAATCAGCGATGATATCCCTCAGGAATTCCCAGTTATAATTCTGCGGAAGTTTATAACGGTAGAGCGGGTCTTCCAGCAAGGTGCTGAGTTGCAGCCAGAGGAAATCTCTGTCCTGCAGACGCTTGTCCAGCTCTGCCGAGCTCTTGTGGCTGCCGCTGACCATCCCCAGGAGCAAAGAGAGATAGCTGTGGATGACAGAGCCAAAGACTTTGCGGGTGAGGGTCTCACGGATCTGAGTGACCGGCTCGGAAAGTCCTTTCAAAAAGCGGATGTACCACAAGTAGGGTGATTCCAGCATCTGCTTGAGCTTGTAATAGGAACTGTTCAGGTTGTGATCAGCTCCGAAATCGGTTTCCGGGTCGCAGGGAATCACGAAGAAATGCTCAGGGTTCTTCTTATTAAAACCAAAGCTGTTCTGATCCAGCGTTTGCCCGGCTCCCGAGAGCTGCTGCAGATTACGGTAGATGAGTTGCAAAGAGGCTTTGGGCTTGCTGGTGCTGACAGCAGGTCCTATATAACCGCTTCGTGAAGAGATCTCCTGCAGCTCCGTGATAAAGCTTCCGGGCTCCACGTCCTGCTCCGGGATCCGGTAGCAATAGAGTCTGCTCTGTTTGGAGACCAAAAGCAGACGATAAAAATAGTAGCGTTCCCAGCGCCGGATGTCCTCGTAAGTCTTCAGCCCCAAAAGCTTGCGCTGGGTTTCGTTGAGCAGCCAGACGGGTTCCGGATTGGAGGGGAGCATGCCTTCATTACAGTGAAACCAAACAGTCTCATCGAAGCTTAAGTTACGCGAATCCAGCAGGTTGCTGAGCTCAAACAGGGATTCCTCGCGGGATGCCATTTGCCAGCGGAAGTTGGCAGTCTGCAGCGATTGCAGCAGCAGTTCCAACAGCCCGATAGCCTGTTCCAGAGAGCTTGCGCCAAAGAGCTCACCCGGGTCAGAGATTAGCCCGATCGTGCTGAGGGACCGGAAGTTTGCCAGGCGTTCATAGACCTTTACCGGAGCGTCGGAATAATGCTTTTCGTCTTCACTCAGCAGGCTGGCCAGTGGCAGTTTGCTGTCGAATAGATCACACAGCTCCTCGATGCTGCCAAGCTTCCCAAGGGTTTTGAGCAGACCGAAATATGAGCAGAGGAAACCCTTCAGCGCGCTGAAATCATGTCCGTCTGTATAGAGATCAAAGAAGTTCAGCTCCAAATCGAGATAGATAAAATCCTTGGCTGCCAGATGGAGCAGGTCGTCACGCACAGCCGGGTGAGCCTCCCCACAAAAGTAGCGGGCAAAACGCTGATCTGCCAGATGATCCAGCAAGTTTTGGATGGGAATAAAAGCCTGTTTGAAGCTGCCTCTTTGGCTCTTCAGATCCTCCCGGATATTGAGGAGCAGTTGAAAAGCGAAGCTTTCAGACAGCTTTTGCTTGGTTCCGGGGTTCAGCACTTTGTGGTTTATCAGTTTGCTATAGTACTTTCCGGTGTAGCTGGCATCCAATAAAGCGCGGTTTGGCCCGGATTCCAGGTTCTTGCTGTAGCTCAGGAAATCCATGATCATCTGGTCGGGATTGTCCGTTTCGATGATATCCACGGCTTCTGCCCGGAATTCATCCGTTTCAAAAACGTCTTCGAGCCTGAGATCACGTGCTTTCAAGGCCTCGAAATCGAAGGAAGCGGAAGGACCCTGCCAGACGATGAGCACGCTGTTCCCGCTTTTTTCCAGGGCGTGGATCAGCTCCCGTTCCAGAGCGGAATAGTAGTATTGATTCACAAAGACGAGCTTGTATCCGCGCCAGGGGATCTTAAGATCGGTTTCCAGGCTCACAAAAATCTTGTCGGTAAAACCGAGCTCCTGCACCAGTTTGACATAGCGTTCCCGGATGCCCAGAATCTGTTCAATGTGCAGCTCCTGCCAATTCTGCAGGTAGAAGCTGCCGGAATCAGCCAGTCCACCCAGGCTGAGCGGATCGATCAGTTCCTCAGCCAGATCATCGAAGAAGCGGAAGAATTGCTGGCCCCAGCTGATGATATCGGCATATTCGTTGATATGAAAGAATTCCCTGTTCTCAGGCGTGAGACAGCGGTAGAGGCAAAGCAGGCGTTTATCTTCCTGCAAGAGAGGCGCGGGAGGCAGGATCAGGGTCTCCTTGAGCTCGTCCATGCTGGTGAAGATCAGCTCTTCGAATTGCCAGTCCGGATAGTTTCTGCGCTCTGCGGTGCCGGCAGAACGTTTGGTGGGGAAAACCAGAACCGTCTGCAGCCCCGTCTCAGCCAGGGCTTCGTCGATGATATCCTGATCAAATCCTACAGTTTTGTAGCTGGGCATAATGCATCCTTCTTATAATAGTGGTGAAAATAGTTTGCAGATGGACTCCGTGCTGCGTTTGAGCGCGGATCTGCTTTCAAATTCAGACCTGATCACCTCGCGTGAGTGCTCAAGATCGGTCCGGAATTGCGCTTCAGCTCCTGCCACGACCTCCCGGTCATAGATCATGGCAGTGAGCTCGAAATTCTGGTTGAAGCTGCGCATATCCATGTTGGCAGTCCCGATCGAGGCCAACTCGTCATCGATGATCAGGATCTTGGAATGGATGAAGCCGTTCTGATACTCGTAGATCCTGACCCCTGCTGCCAATAAACCTTCATAATATGATCTGGAAGCCCAGTAAACCATGAAATGATCAGCTTTGGAGGGCAGAATGATCTGAACCTCAAGCCCGCTCAGAGCAGCCGTGCGAAAAGCCATGGACAGGCTTTCGTTCAGGATCAGATAGGGCGTGGTGATCTTAATGCTCTGCCGCGCGTTGGCGATGGCAGCAAAGTAAACTTGCAGGATCGAGGCTTGATCCGTATCCGGACCGCTGGTCGCGATCTGGATCAGGGTCTGCGCCCCATCGATCTCCGGACGGAAGGAATGCGGGAGAAACTTGTCCGTATATTGGCTGGTGAGCAGATTCTGTTTGCTCACGAAATACCAGTCGGTCAAAAAGATCCCCTGCAGAGCCACCGCGCCTTCGCCTTCGATCTTTACCACTGTATCGCGCCAATATCCGAAATAGCGGTTCTGACCCAGATACTGGTCGCCGATATTCATCCCGCCAAAGAAGGCCGTGAAACAATCTACGATCACCAGCTTGCGGTGATTGCGATAATTCAGCCGGCTATTCAGGAAAGGGATCCAGACCGGCATGAAGGGAGCCATTTGCACCCCGGCCTTTTTCAGCTCAGATTTATAGCGATGCCCCAGCTTCCAGGAGCCCACATCATCGTAGATAAACCTGATCTCGATGCCCTCGGCAGCCTTGCGCAGCAGGAGCTCCTTGAGCCGGTTTCCGGTGGAATCCCGTGCCACAGAAAAGAACTCGAGGTGGACATGGGATTTGGCGTTGTTGATGGCAGCGCAGATCTGCTTGAAAGCTTCCGTGGTGTCCGAAATAATCTCAACCTTGTTGTGCAGGGTGAGATTCGCCTTGTTATTACTTTCCAGAAGGCTGAAGAGTTTATGCGAGATCGAGCCCGCGGCGGGAGTATTCTTTCCCGAGAGATGGATCACATCTTTTAGGTCCAGAGCATCACGCAAACCCTTGCGATTGAAGAGCCTGCGTTTACGCCAGTTCCTGCCGAAAAAGAGGTAGAGGATGAAGCCCGCAACCGGCAGGAAGACCAGCACCAGAATCCAGGCCAGAGTGTGGACGGGATTGGAGTTTTCCATCACCATGATCATGATGATCAGGATGATAGTGATTCCAAATACTACGTTGATCACTTTCGCGGTGAGATCCGTAAACAGAGAATCCAGATTCCCCCGCAGCAGCAGATTGACTGCTGAAACCAGGGTGGTCAGAACCACTAACAGGATCAAAACCAGCGCCACTGCGTCCCAGAGTTTATGCGAAAACATCCGAAGTCCTCATCATTGTATCCATATATTCTTAGTGTGGACACAGGGACTATTTGTCAATGAATTTATTGTCAGTATTCCCTTTTCACTTGACACCCAGACAAGCCCGGGGCTGAATGACCGAATTCGAAGATCAATGAGGAATAATGAGTTATAGAAAGTATGTCCTGATCCTGTTGCTGATCCTGTTGCTGATCCTGATCCTGCAAGCATGCAGTAAAAGCCCCAAAACCCAGGAAGCACGCTATGTGGTGCTTTCCCCGGAAGTGGCAGAGATCCTGTGTGCCATCGGAGCTGAATCCCGGATAGTGGGGATCACGGAAGAATGCACCTATCCCGCAGGCCTCAATGGGAAACAGATCGTGGGCAAATTTGGCGCTCTGGACCGGGAGCAGATCATCGCCTTGAAACCCAGCCTGATCTTCAGCTCTGCTTTGGAACAGGAGGCTATTGCCAGGGAATTCACCAAGCTTGGCTACCAGGTGGATAGCTTTTATCCCCAGAATATCCAAGGCATGCTGGATGGCATCCGCCACCTGGGCGTGGTGACGGATCGCGTAAAAGCCGCAAATTCACTTGCCGACAGCCTCTCAGCTTTCATCTCAAACATGAAGCAAACTTCTCCGAAACGGCGCCCCAGGATCTATCTGGAGATCTACCGCGATCCTCTGATGAGCGTGGCAGATGGCTCGTTCGTGGGGCAGCTGATCGAGACTGCGGGAG
>JAKLEY010000097.1 GCA_022711455.1 Candidatus Cloacimonadota bacterium | reverse complement strand
GGACATAAAAAATGAAAAAACTCTTTTTAATCATGGGTTTGGGCATCTTGCTCAGCCTGCAGCTATATGCCGGGAATTCCATATTCTCGTATGAAGGGTATCCTGTGCGCTTTTTCTGCAAGGATATCTACAGCCTGGGCATGGGCGATGTCGGATCGACAGACAGCTTCAGGCCAAACAACGGATTTGCCAATCCTGCCTTGCACAACAGAACTGCCAGCACCCTGTTCTCCACAGGGATGGTCATGGGCTACACCCGCTATTCCTCGGATTTTGACACTCTGGGGGTGAAACACTTCACGGATAACTCTCTGGATCTGCCGTACTTTAGCCTAAGCGTGCCCTACAAAAAGCATCGCTTTGGCTTCCAATTCAATTCCTACGCTTCAGGTTTGGTCAAAAATCAGTTAGCCTTCAAAGATTCGAACAACGTCACCGTCACAGAGTATCAAAGCATGGATCGCTATATGTACAGAGCTGATCTGATCTATAATATCCTGCTGGGAAAGCTGAGCCTGGGGGTGAGCGGAAACTTCCTCCTGGGTCATGAAAACCGCAGCTTTAAACAGGAAAGCGGAAGCGGTATCTTTAACACTGCGGAATCTGTTACCAAAAGCTATAAAAACCCCACTGCCACTTTCGGGATAATAGACACCGGAGACTGGTATTCCGTGGGTATGCATTACACTCTGGGAGCCAATCTGAAAGGTGAACAGCAGCGCACCAGTATCCACGAAACCGAGCTTGCCACGGATTATGAAATGGAAGTTCCGTCCCAGTTTGCGGCCGGGCTTACTTTATTGCCGCGCAAATACTTCAAGCTGGCAATGGATCTCAGCTATGAAGATTGGTCCGGTATCTCGGATAACTATGTGCAAAGCTATAAGATAGGCATCGGTGCCGCTTATGAACCTCAGAAAGAACAATATTACTCCAAGCTGGGTAAAGTTCCCTACAGGGGTGGGTTGTCCTGGCGCAAGTTACCCTTCAAAGACAGCTCCGGTAACGAGATCAATGAGCTCAGCCTCAGCCTTGGGCTCACCCTTCCCCTCAAAAGGGACGTCAATAGGGTGGACTTTGGTTTTCAATACACCCGCAGAGGTGACTTGACCACCAATAAACTCCGGGACGATGCCTTTATGCTGATGGTCGGTTTCACGGGTTTTGACATTATCACCAAAGCCGCTGACCGGAAAGCACCCAGAGAGATCCCCGTTGCTGAGGATATCAAGGCATGGTAAATCGGTGGCGCATCCCGGAATCTGAAGGCAGAAATCTCTTCGAACAAATTCTACACAACCGGCAACTTCAGGCTGAGGATCTGAGGGGTGGTCTCGAGTCCCTTCCCGATGAAGCGCTGCTGGCCAATATAGAGCAGGTGGCTCTGCGGATCACCAAAGCCTTGCGTAATAATGAGCCGATGGTGATCTTCGGACACGACGATCCGGACGGGATCACCAGCACCTATATCCTCTATCAATACCTGAATTCCTGCGGTTATCAAAGGCATCATTACTACATCCCCAATCGCAATCTGGAACCTCATGGCATCCAGCAATCCCTGATCGACTTTGTCAAAAACGGGGGATATACGCTTGTGGTTACGGTGGATAACGGGATCAGTGCCGCTTGGGGAGTGAATGAACTCAATAAGGTTGGCGCGGAGGTTTTGATCACTGATCATCACCTGATCCAGCCTGACTCCCTGCCCGAAGCGCTGGCGATCCTCAATCCTCAGTTGCCGGACTGCATGTATCCTTTCAAATACCTTGCCGGAGTGGGTGTGGTGCTGATGCTGATCCGCTATCTCAGTAAGATTCTGGATCATCCTGTTTCTCCTGCTGCCTATTTTTGGGCTGCTGTGGGATCCCTTGCCGATAAGGTGCCCATGATCGGAGTCAACCATCTGATCGTGCGCCATGTGATCGACAACTGGAAAACCATTCCGGATTATACCATAGACTTCCTCCTGCGCAATTATAACCGGATCAGCGGTCCCGGCGGGATCTTCAGCTTTATCCAATACACCTCCAGGCTGATCGCAAACGGCAGAGAAGCAGACGGTCAGCATACCGCGCTCAGCTTCATGCTGCAGGTTTCGGATGAAAAAGCAGTTCTGTTTCAGGATCTGGAGCAGCAAAAGAACAGATGGGAACACGAGCTGAACCGGGTGTTCGGGATCATGGACAACCTGCTTACCGGCTTTGTGGGAAATGCTTTTGTCTACTTTGATGATGAGGATGTCATCCCCTACAGCCTCTTGGGAACAGCTGCCACGTATGTGGTGAACAATCTGGGAGTTCCCACCATCATGCTGAAGCTGCATAACGGCTACACCGTCTGTGAGGGCAGATGTAGCGATGGATTCAACATGGTCTCAGCTTTCACGCACTGTAAGGATCATCTCAAACAGTACGGCGGCCACCCCAAAGCGGCAGGATTCACCATGGAACCTCATAAGTACGATGAGTTTCTGGATTGTTTCAATGACTATTTGCTGGCTTCATTAGAGACTGCTCCGGAACCCGGGAAAATCCCTGTGGACGCTGTGATCAGTCTGTCTGATCTTGACAGCGGTAATTGGCATCAGATCGAGCTTCTCCTGCCGTGGGGCATGCAAAATCCGGAACCCGTCCTAGCTCTCAAAAATGTTAGCCTCGCCGAGCTCCAAAGCCGTGTGACTCTAGATAACAACAGCCTGAGCATCTCAGATCACAAGCGTTATGATCTGATCATCAGTTGGAAAAACTCGGGTCTGATCCGTATTCTGGATTTTTATGAAAGCTAAGACGGTGTGATTTCGATGGCGGCAGTCCATCTTAGCGAGACCATCCGTAAGTCTATCCATATCAGCTCTTTGCTGATTCCTTTTGCATATAGGTACCTCCTCAATTTTAATCGCCGGATCGGTTTCCTGCTGCTCATTCTGGCTCTGCTCATCAGCCTGGTGGTCGAGTTCAGCCGGTTTTGGCAAAAGTCTTTTCGTAAGAACTTCTTCCGCCTCTTCGGTTTGATCCTGCGCCGGCATGAATGGCGCGATTTTACCGGAGCGACCTATCTGATCTTCTCCAGTATGCTGTGTGTGGCCTTTTTTGAACCCACGGTTGCTTTCTGCGCCATGGCCTTTGTCTCGATCGGAGACACTTTTGCGGCAATGATCGGGATCAACTTTGGCAAGCGCAAGTTTCTGGGAATGAGTAAATCTTTAGAAGGCAGTCTGGCTTGTTTTGTGAGCACGCTCTGCTTCGGTCTGTTCTTTTTACCGGGTCCGGTGATAGCCCTGGGTGGAGCTCTCAGCGCTACTCTGGCAGAGCTTTGGGATATTCCCGTGGACGACAACGTCAAGATCCCCCTTCTATCCGGGCTGGCGATGAGCCTCCTGAACATATTTATTTAGAGAGAATTAACAAGATGCTAATCAGTTTTGTGATCCCGGTGCTCAACGAACAGGATTCGCTCGGGCAATTGACTCAGGAGATCATCCGGAATGTGGGTGAACACTCCTACGAGATCATCTTTATCGACGATGGCAGCAGAGACAACAGCTTTGCCATACTTTCGGAAATGGCGGCTCAAAACAAGTCTATCCGGATCATCCGGTTCAGACGGAACTTTGGTAAAGCCGCAGCCTTGCAGACGGGTTTCAGGCATGCCAGCGGAGAGTTTGTATTCACTCTGGACGCTGATCTGCAGGATAATCCGATCGAGATCCCGCGTTTTATTGCTAAGCTGGAGGAAGGCTATGATCTGGTCTCCGGGTGGAAGGCAAAGCGCCGTGATCCCTGGCATAAAACACTGCCTTCCAAACTCTTTAACTATGTCACTGCCCGCACCTTCCATCTTCAATTGAAAGATTACAATTGCGGATTCAAGGTCTATCGCAGGGAAGTGATCAAAGAACTCAATATTTATGGTGAAATGCACCGCTACATCCCGGCTCTGGCAAACGCGCTGGGCTTCAGGATCGCGGAAATATCCGTGGAACACCGTGCCCGTATCTTTGGAGTATCCAAGTATGGCTGGGAACGATATTTACGAGGTTTCTTCGATCTGCTCACGGTCAAAATGGTGACCCAGTATATCAAGAGCCCTCTCTATCTCTTTGGCAGAATTGGGCTTAGCTCTACTTTTCTAGGCTTGGTTCTCAGCGGTTATCTGGCAGCCCTCAAGATCTTCTGGGGCCAGCCCCTGAGCAACCGTCCGCTCCTCTTCCTGGGAATGCTGCTCATCCTTACCGGCTTCCAGTTCATCTCGCTCGGTCTGCTCTCCGAATTGATCATCAACAGGGTTTCAGACAGCACCAAGCTTCCGATCTCCATTTCTGCCCTTATTAACATCCCCGAACAGGACAGCGCATCCGGAAAGTGAATACTCTGCAGCGTTTCTTTCTGGGAAATTATCTGCGCCATCCAGGGCGTAATCTTATGCGATTCAGCTTTGTTTTCATGGTGCTGGGCATCGTCCTCTCCGTGGGAATACTGAGTGCCGGGCTCAATCTCTTTGCGGGATATGAGCGCACCCTCAAAGCAGTTCTTCTGGATTCATTTGCCCATATCAGCATAAGTGAGACCGACAGCTATCTCAGCCGGCATAAGGCAGATCAGCTGATCCCGAAGCTGGAAGCTATGCCGGAAGTTCAATCCGTAAGCCCCACCGAGACCTTCTCCGCAATGGTAAACAAAGACGGAGAAGTGCACGGTGCTTTGATCAGAGGTTATGATTTCAAGCGTCCGTTTCCCTATAGAAAATACATTAGAAAAGGTGAGCCAAGTCTCGATTCAGGATCAGTTTACATAGGGCATTATATGGCTTCTGAACTGGGACTTGAAGTGGGGGATAGCCTGAAAGTGGTGTATCCGCAATTGAACCGCGTGAGTGCTTTGGGGATCTTTCCAGGTGAGTATTTCTTCCGAGTAGCGGGGATCTACCGCTCCGGCTATTATGAATATGACCGTTCCGCGGTGATCATGACTCTGGAAGATGCCATCAACGTGATCATGGTGCCGGGCTACATCAGCAATATCGAATTGAAGCTCAAACCGGAAAGCGTCGGAGCAGCCGGTAAACTTGCCAAAGAACTGGAAGCGACTTATCCGGAGCTGGTTGCCCAAGCTTGGACACAGAATAACGACAGTCTTTTTCGACTGATCGCCATGGAGAAATGGCTGATCTTCATCATCTTCAGTTTCCTGGTTCTGATCGCAGGGCTTAACGTTGTAAGTGCCGTGGTCACAATTATGTACGACAAGAAGAATGAGATCGCGGTGCTAAAAACCCTGGGTGCCGGGCTGAACAGCATACGGGGTCTGATCTTCTATCGGATAGCACTGGTGGGGATAGCAGCCATTATTCTGGGTCAGATCTTCGGCTGGATCTTATCTTTACTGATAATTAATCAAAGCTGGTATTCGCTCAAAGGAGACGTATATTTTATAGATCAGTTGACGATCTACGTGTCGCCTTTCAACCAGGTGGCGATCTTTGTGGTATCTGCCTGTCTGATATTGATATGCGTGCGTTTACCGCTCCGCCGGATCAACCGGATGGAGATCATTGAACTGATCCGCAATCCCTAAAGGAGGTTTTTGGTTTGACAATTCTTGAGGCCAGACATCTGGCAAAATCGTATCAGGACAGTGACCGCAGAATAGAGGTTCTGAAGGATGCCAATCTCTTGGTAAATAAAGGAGATCTGATCTGTATCACCGGAAAATCAGGATGTGGGAAAAGCACCCTGCTGCATATGTTGGGGCTGCTTGATAATCCGGATCAGGGCAAGGTCCTGATCGAGGGGAAAGAAGTCAGTTCCAGCTCCAAAGAAGCGCCTCAGATCCGTAACCGTGATCTGGGCTTTGTGTTCCAATTCCACTATCTGGTGGAAGATCTCACAGCCGTTGAAAACGTGGCACTTCCTCTGTTGATCGCGGGTCATTCAAAGTCCACAAGCCTGGCAAAGGCTGCGGAATTGCTCTCCGGCTTTGGTCTGGAGGAGAGGCTGAATCACTATTCCAACCAACTCAGCGGAGGCGAGCAGCAACGGGTTTCTTTGGCCCGGGCTCTGATCAACAAACCGAAAGTGGTGCTGGCCGACGAACCTACTGGCAATCTCGATCCTGAGAAGAGCGCGGAGATCTGGGAAACCATTCTCAGGCTGAACCGTGAGCTGGAGCAAGCATTTGTGGTGATCACCCACGATCGTGAACAAGCACGCCTGGCTTCAATAACCTACGAACTTGAACACGGAGTTCTATCCCCTGTCAACCCATAGGTCCTATGAAACGTCCCAAACGGTTTCTGATCCTCATCCTGATCCTCTTGGTGATCAACACCGTTTTCTTTATCGCCTGGTATGGATTTGATCTGCAGAATGTAGTCAAAAACATTGCTGCCAATGAATTAGCTAAGGCTATGAAAGGTTCTGCTTCAATTCAGGAGCTTAAATTCAGTGAACGTCAGATATTTGTAAAAGGAATTTCCTTTAAAGCACGTGATGGTTCCATGGATTTCAGGGTGGAGCATATCCGGGTCCGCTATAATCTTCTGAAGTTTTTGATCTCGGGTTTCAGGATCAGGAACGGTCTTGATCAGGTTGAAATCGAAAGCCCATATTTCCGTTACACTTACCGTGGCCCGAAGTCTGGTCCCAAGCTTTATAAATACCATCCCCCTTTCCAGATTCCCGATCTTAGCCGTTACTTCAATGAGATCAGGGTGCAAAACGGCAGGGCTCGAGGGGAGATAGTGCTGGGGCTGAAGATATTAACAGCTGACAGTCTGCGCATCGCGGAGGAGTTGCACGATATCTCGATAGTGGCAATCAACAAGAGAAACACTACCCTCAGGGTGCGCGCCAACAGTTCCGGTAACGGAGCCGTCAAGGCAGATCTCTTGCTCCAAAAAGGCAGGTTGATCGAGGGCAGCGCAGAGCTAAGTAGTTTTTCACCTATATATGCCTATCACCCTGATATAAATGATTTTAACACAGAATTAAATCTTGCCGTAAACGCAAGACAAGCTCATGCTAAAGCACCGGTGACTTTTGACGCGCAAGCCTTTTTGTGGAACACCCAAGCCCGGTTTTTGGATAAGTATCCGGTTAGTATTCCCTTTGCTTCCGGGTTTACAGACGGAAAAAAGCTTTCTGCCGAGATAGCTCAGAGCACGATCGGCACCAGTAAGGTTGAAGGATCAGCTGTTCTAAACGAACTGTTTGGAAGCACTTCCATCGATGGTAGTTTACGTTTTGACGGGATCGATCTCAGCATGCTGGAGCTGGGGCTGGAAGGCATGGTGGAGGCGGACCTGGTGGCATCAGGAGATCTGAAGGACCCGGTGGCAGAGCTTCAGCTTGGCTCAGGGTCGGTCCGCTACTCCGGAATGGAACTGCGCGACCTCTTGCTGAAGGCAGATTACGCTGAGCACAAGGCAAATTTTGAAATCAGTAACGGCAGCCTGGGAAATCAGGACCTGCGTGGTTCCGGATCATTTGACACGCGCCTGCTGGCATTGGATGCAAAGCTTCAAACCTCTGCGCGGCAGAGTTTTGGGCAGCCCCTGACGGCATCCGGAGAGCTCAGCTTGCAGGCAGATTTTATGAATAAATACCCAGCCGCAGAGCTGTTCCTGAAGGATATCGATTTCAGTTATCAGCTGCTGGAACTGACCGGTCTGAATGGAGCTGTAAACCTGGTTCCTCTTGGGGAAAGCTATATTGCCAGGGCTGAACTGACCGGTGACCAGGGCTTCGCGCTGGAAGCAGTGGGTGATCTTATCAAGCGGGAAGGAGTTCTGGACGCTCAATTTGCCGGGGTTCGGGCAGCAGATATCTATGCTCAGCAGAGTCTGCTCGATCTCGATCCCACAATATCTGGACGGCTAAAAGCTTTTCTGGATGGTGACCGGGTAACGCTGAATGCCGCTTTGAGCACGGCTTTAGGCTTGGACCAACAATTTGCGTTATCCACTGATCTGGGGATTTTGGGGAGCTATGATCTGCGCTCAGGTGATGCCACCATCAATCTTGAAACATCAAACGGAATTCTTAATGGGCAGAATCTGGAGCTGTCATTAGCCGCGGCAAAGCAGGATGAACGGGTCAAAGTCTATGGTCTGCGGTTGAACCAGTTGCTCAGCCTCAGCGGAGATATCGATCTTAAGCGAAGAGAGGACCTGAATTTCGATCTGGCAGTGCGGGATTTGAGCTCAGATCTGATCCAGAGTTATCTGCCGGAGCAGGAGCTGAACCTTCCGGAGATCAGCGGACTCAGCCTCACTGCAAAGTATGACCACGATTTTGCCGATGATCTCAGCATCAAACTCAACCTCGGAAAGTTCGAAGTTCCAGGCCTTTATCCGCTTTCATCCGAGCTCAGTATCAGCGGAAATCCCCAAAACTGCATGATAACAGGCGCAGTCTCCAATCTCAGAGGCAATCTAATCAGAATCTCGGGTGATGCCTCGATCGGCTCCAAGATCAGCCTGAACACCAAAGCCAGGTTAGAAGATCTGCAGCCCTCAGATTTGATCTGGAACCCACCGGTTTCAGCCAAGTTAACCGGAAGTGTGGCAGTTGAATACACAGACTTATTTAAAGAACTTTCCAGCCCGCTGATCGGCCTTGATATGCATCTCAGAGACTTCTCAATGGATGGATTTGCGGCGGATTATGCGGATCTGGTGGTGCAACAGAAGAAAGACATTCTGCTGGTGGATGTGCTGAGTGCAGG
>JAKLEY010000096.1 GCA_022711455.1 Candidatus Cloacimonadota bacterium | reverse complement strand
TGGCAGCGACCGTGAGCTCAAAGACTTTGGCGATCGCGGTTTGGATCGATCCCACATATTTGCGATTGTTGCCCAGCACCATGTTATCCGCGGCAATGCGTCCCTGTTTGTTGGCAGGACCTGCCAGATAGGTGAGGAAAGACTTTCCGGTGATGGGGCTGGGGAAGACGATGGCATCTCCCACCGCGTAGATCAGAGGATCGGAGGTCTGCAGGTATTCATTGACCACGATGCCTTTGTTGACGCCCAGTTCCAGCCCGGCATCCTCTGCCAGTTTGCTATCCGGACGCACCCCGATCGAGAGCAGCACCAGATCTGTCTGCAGAGATTTTCCGCTCTTGAGCCGCACGTGCAAACCGTCGGATTCCCGCACAAAAGAATTCACCGCGTCTTTGAGATAAAATTCCACGCCCTTGGTCTTCAGATGTTGATGAACCTCGGCTGCCATTTCATAATCCAGAGGGGTCATGACCTGCTCCGCCATCTCCACGATAGTCACGAAGATGCCCAGATGATGTAGGTTCTCAGCCATTTCCAAACCGATGAAGCCGGCACCCACGATCACCGCGCGTTTCACTTCATGCGCTTCGATATAGGCCTTGATCCGGTCCGTATCGGGAACGCTGCGCAGGGTGAAGATCTCCGCTTCCGAAATGCCGGGAATGCCCGGACGCAAAGGCTCTGCACCCGGTGATAGCAGAAGTTTGTCGTAGGATTCCGTATACTCCCTGCCGGTCTTAGTTTCTTTGACGGTGACGGTTTTGCCCGCGCGGTCGATGGAAACGACCTCGGAATCGATCCGCACATCCACATTCAGCCGGGCTTTGAAGCTCTCGGGAGTCTGCACGAAGAGCCGCTCCCGCTCAGCTATCACTCCTCCGATATAATAGGGTAATCCGCAATTAGCATAGGAGATAAAGCTGCCCCGTTCAAACATGACGATCTCGGCGCTCTCATCCATCCTTCTCAACCTTGCTGCTGTGGTGGCTCCGCCTGCGACTCCACCCACGATTACGTACTTGGCCATGTATTTGCTCCTTGAACCTGATAATTTCTATAATATGGACAAGTTAATCGGAAGACCTTTGACGTCAATCAAATAATTTGGGGGGGTGCAGGGGTGCAGGGGTGCAGGGGTGCAGTGTACCGGCGCTCGCCGTAGCGCCGTGTTGGAGTGTTGGAGTGTTGGAGTGTAGAGCAGCATGCCGATGCTGCTGAGTGGTGAAGTGGTGAAGTGGTGAAGTGGTGGAGTGGTGACGTGGTGAAGTGGTTCCTCAAACCCCCGGAGGGGGTGACACCGTCATAGCCTGGGGTGTAGTGAAACGGAACCCCAGGGTCCACGTCCAAAATAAACCCAAACCCCGGAGGGGTGGCACCAAAGCCCGCAATTTGATGTTTAATATAAGCCCGCATTCGACGTCGCCCTCCACCCGTGATTTGACGATCAATAAACCCCGGTATGGTTGACATCAAACCGTGTTTCGGTGTCACCCCTCCGGGGTTCGGATCGGGGGCTTTCCGTGTACCCTGGGGTTCCGCTCCGCTCCACCCCAGGCTATGACGGTGTCACCCCTCCGGGGGTTCGTGCGCTACACCCCGTGGTTCAAATGACTACACCCCTACACCCCTGCACCCCTGCACCACTTAACCCCCGCACCCCATAAAAAAAGGCTCCGTTTCCGGAGCCTTTTTTATCATTTATGGTTATTGATTCAAGGGCGTGCTACCACACGGTAGAACTTCTTCTCTGCGGTAGTCTCGCTCCAGGTGAGCACACCGGGAAGCGTGTTATAGATCGTGGAGAAGCTGCCGTAGGGGTTGGTGTCCACTTCGATCCGGTAACCACTGTTGGCTCCGGGGATCGCGTTCCAATTCAACACGACGTTATTTCCGTTTCTGGTGATGGTCACCACGGGGCTGTCCAATTGACCGGTGGTGGAGGGACTCATATCAGCCAGGAAGCGGGGGCTGATCTGTATATCAGTAAGGTATTGACCCACCAGGCAGATGATGTCTGTGGCAACGGTTGGAATCGGAGTGCTAACATAATCCGTACCGGCAAAGGTACGCAATATCCTGGTGGCAGTCGGATCAGTCGCGTTGATGTTGGATGCGGCTGCGGGGAAATTCACCAAAGCCGGGTCTATGTTCACGTTCATGACCTTGATCAGCTTAGCCTGATCAGCGCTTGTGAGGCTGGCCAGAGTGCGGACTTCAGGTACGATCACGTTTCCAGTTGATGTAGCAGCTCCGGGATCGGCAACAGGAGTGAATTGCAGCAATTGGTTGTATAAACCCAGAGTTCCGGTTATCCCCGTAATGCCATCGTAGAGGTTGTAGGTTGTGGTAATGATATGAGCAGGATCATCTATCACTATGGCTGCGGTGGCATCCTGGACGTACTTGGTGTAGCGGGTAGCGCCTTGCTGGAAGGTTAGCACAGCTTCACCGGTTAAGCGGTAGACCGTGGTTCCGGTAGGCTGCGTGCGCAGGGCAGCGATGTTTGCCACATTGGTCGGGAAATTATAGGTGGCAGTAGCAACGCTGCTAGCAGTGAATCCGGTCTTGTAAGCTTTGGCTTTGATAGTTGTCGTAGCACTGACCGGGATCGCTCCACCATAGAGGCTGGATGCATCGGTCGGTTCTGAACCGTTAGTGGTGTAATAGATCGAAGCTCCGCTGGTGGCACAGCTTATCGTCACGCTCTGAGGGGTAGTATACACCCCAGCAGTAGGAGTAAAGACAGGGGTGGATACAATCGGGGCACCGGGATTGAAGGTGTGTGAGCCGATATTGGCAGCGTAGTTCTGCGCTTGTACAATCCACTCGCTATCATCCGCGTTAGTTCCGGCTGAGGTTGTCCAGTCAATATTGCCAACAACAACGGTTGGTTTTCTGATCAAAGTATGTTCAGCCGTGGCATTAGCTACTCCGGCAACTGGCCATGCTGTTCCTGGGTCTGCACCAATAGTACCGATTATATCAATTAGGATATCATTTTTGAACAGTCCGACAGCGTCATCCCCATTATAATACGTCACAGTAGATGTCATATCAGAAGCAGCGATGATCTCAGCCAGAGCAGCACCTGAATTCGTTATAACGTAGACGTCGTTTTGGGCTAAAGTCCCTGTCAGAGTGAAAGGTGTGCCCCATGATGCAGCGTTGTTTGCCAGTTTCAAAGTATACATTGAGAGATCAACCGGAACACCGGTGCCATTGAAAATCTCAAGTGCTTTGTTACTGCCGCTTCCTTCAATATACTCCGAGAAGAACAGATCAGTGGCATAATTCCCGGCTGGTGCAGTCGCGGTTCCGCTCACAGCGATATCGAAATTGGAGGCGTCTGCGGTGGAGTGGACTATGGTGGAACTGAAGGGTCCGGCAGTCGCGCTGTTCATGCGCACATAGATCGTGCCATTGAAGGTGGGCGCAAGGCTCAGGCTGCCAGCCCAGCCTCCGGTTCCGGTGGTGCTGAGTTCAAAGGGAGCCTCGACTGCCATACCAAGATTTACTGTTGCATTGGTGGCACTCAGAGTGTAGGACTGGTTGGCTGAGGGCGTTCCGGCTTCCTGGCTGAACTGCTGCAAAGTGGTGGGGTTGATATGCCAGATCACGGCAGGGTTGAAGGATTCTCCGCTTACATGGAGGTCGACCTGGGTCGCCCCGGTCGAGGTGTGGGCAATATCACCCTCGAAGGTGGAAACGATGGTGGCAAACATCCGGACGTGGATAGTGCCGTTGAAAGTTGAGGGCAGGGTCAGAATATCAGACCAGCCATCGCTCCCGTTGGTGGAAAGCTGGAATCCGCTGGGGGCCTGAACATTCAGGCTTCCCGAGAGATTGCTACCGCTCAGGGTGTAGGTCTGAATCACTTCAGAAGGTGTATTCACAGTGCTGGTGAAAGGAGTCAGCTCTCCGGTGACGTTGATCACAGGGCTGGGAGGAGGTGTGCCATCCCAGAGCATAGGCCAATTGTTGGTCACACGGATACCGTCAAAGACTGCGACGGGAGTGCCTTGTCTGATTGCAACTGAGCCGACGTTAGTTGCATCAGCACCTGTAACATCAGAGGCAGTTAACTGCGGTGCCGGCTCAGTGGCGGAGATGGTAGGATTAACCCACATATATACTTGGTCGTTAGTTAAACCGGAATTGATGGTATATTTTATGACGATCAAGTAGGTATTATTAAGTGAGTAAATGTAATCAGTATACACGGCAGCAGTTGCAACACCAGCCTTTGTAATACCAAAACGAAGATTATTAGAAGCATCAGCCTGAACACAGAACCGACCTTTGAAATCAGTACCTATCGGACCGGCTCCCATATGGAAGGGATAGTCTGCAGTAGTGCTTATCGTGGTCGGGCTGAAAAGGAATGAAGTGTACACATTACCTGTGGTTTGGGTTGCAAACGTTCTGTGCACATCTTCTCCCGATGCAATGGTCTTCCCGGCAAGTCCCGAAGCAGGAAGATACCCGGGATAGGTGAGCCCGGCATTGGCCACTATTGGTGAATTGGTTCCGGCACCGTTGTGCGCTACCCATCCGTTCGAAACAAGAGTCGTGCCAGCAACGTATGGGAAATTCTCTTCCAAGAAAGTTGTAGGCCCAACCGGAGTGGTCACTGCACCGCTTACAGCAACAGTGGCTTCAGTGGCACCGGTGCTGTTGTGGGTGATGTTTCCGCTGTAGCTTCCCGCGGTGGTTCCGGTGAGGCGCACATAGACCTGGCCAGTGAATGCGGGGACAAGAGACAGACCGGAGCTGTAGGTCGTTCCGTCGGTCGATATTTCAAATCCGGCGGGGGCTGCCACTATAATGTTCGTAGTCAGGAATGCCGAGGTGAGGCTATATTGCTGAGCCGCGGAGGGGCTACCCACCACAGTGTTGAATGCAGTTAAAGTCCCGGTTGTTAATATCGTTGGCGTGGGATCACTGACTAAACCGGTTACTGTTGTGTTTACCGGAGTTGCACCTGTGCTGGTATGATTGATGAATCCATCGTACTGTCCTGCTGTGGTTCCGGTCATGCGGACGTAAATCAGACCGTTGAAATCAGCAGGGCGAACAATCCCGCTTACCCAATTGCTTTGATCGGTCGAAATCTCATAACCGGTTGGTGCTCCAACACTGATTTGCGCCGTGAGGTTCGAGCCGCTCAGGGTATAGCTTTGAATATCTGAGGGAGTTCCTGTGGTGGTGCTGAAGGCTGTCAGGGAGGCGGGGGCGCTGATAACAGGAGTGGGGGCACCACCTGCTGCTACGATAGAAATATCATCGACACCGAGAGCTTGCGAGTTAGACGTTGTAGTCCCCGAAGTGACTGAATAATTCCAGGCGAGGTAGATGGAGGCTCCTGCAGCAAGGCTTTGTGGCAAGCTTGCGCTAACATTTACTGTGGCTCCAGGGGCAGGAGCATATCCATTGTTGCTTGCGTCAGCGGTGAAGGATGTCAAAAATGAGGCTCCGGCAGAAGTCCATGTGACACCATCAGACGAGTAATACATCTGAATGGAGAATCCTGCATCATTAGAGCCCATGCGATATTTTTCAACGTTGTAGCTAATGTTAAAGCTACTGATTGCTGAACTTCCGTTGTTACTCAACTGGACATAGATGTTTCCGCTTTTGGTAGCAGAGCTTGAAGACAGAAACCCAATGGCTCGGTCAGTAGCAGCATTGTCAATACCTGCTCCAAAATTATAAATTCCGTTTCCGGCAGTAGTTGACATACTGTTACCACCAATTCTTTCGGTGGCTGTGACAGCACTAACATATGTTCCAACTAATTGAGCCGATGTTTGTTTATCTGCCTTCCATGCAGTTGGCAGAGTAGCGGTAGCAGTAGTACCAATAGTATCAAAGATCTGGTTTACTGTCTGACCCGCTTGGATATTGATCTGTCCAAACACAGCACCGATAGCCAGCACCATGAACAACAATAAAAACAATGTCTTTCTCATAATTCCTCCCTGAGAAATAGTAATTTAAATCCATTGAGTATAGTTATCTGTAATCAGAGCTAAGATAATGGAGAGGGGGGATAACGTCAAGAGATTTCTTGGGGGTTTTGGGAGGGGTGCAGGGGTGCAGGGGTGTAGTGTGGTGAAGTGGTGGGGTGGTGGAGTGGTTCAGGGGTTTAGGGGGGGCAGGGGTATAGTCTGGGAGGGATGAACTTTGCTTGTGGATATCATGCTTTCATTGCGTTATTCTGTCGCTTGCTCATCCCTGGCATTTCGGTTGCGGAAGCGGTTTGAAAGCGGTAAGCAAGCGGTTAGATAGCGGTTAGACAGGGGGAAGATAATTAGCAGATTAACAGATTAACAGATTAGGCAGGCGCCCCCCCTAATCTGTTAATCTGCTAATTTGTTAATCCTTTTAGCTCACTTTCCGATGCAGAAATTGGCAAAGATCTCGCCCAGCATATCTTCGGTGCTGATGGTTCCGAGGATCTGCTGGAGGGCGGTGGAGGCAGCGCTGAGGTCTGAGGCCAGGAATTCGTAGCCCAGGCTGTCGCGGAGGGCTTGGCGGGCTCTCTGCAAATTGGAAATGGCACGCGCCAGAGCCGCAAGTTGTCTGCTGTTGGTGATCTGGGGATGATCGGGCAGTTCGCGGGGGACTTGCAGAGCGCTCAGGATGCCGTCCTTGAGCGGCTCCAATCCTCCTTCTAAAAGGCTGGAGACCGGGATCAGGTCGGAGGGAAGTTCCCTGGAACTGAGGAAATCTTTCCACGCCTCGTTGGAAGGCATGGAACTATAGCCGAGGAGGTCGATCTTGCTGAGCAACCGGAGCACTGTGGGACCGGAGGGGAAGGCTTGGGTGGGCTTAAAATCCGGCAGTTCATAGAGATAGAGCAGGAGATCGGAGCTTTCGATAAGCTCACGCGTGCGGTCGATTCCCAGGCTTTCCAGCTCGTCCGAAGTCTCCCGTAAGCCTGCCGTATCCGTGATCACGAGGGTATAGCCGGAGAGGGAGACGCTTTCTTCCAGATAGTCCCTGGTGGTTCCGGGATGGGGGCTCACGAGGGCACGGCTGCTTTGCAGGAAAGCATTGAAGAGCGATGACTTGCCAACGTTCGGCGCCCCTGCCAGACAGACTTTGATGCCTTCGCGCAGGAATCTGCCGTTTTGGCTTTGGGCATAGAGCTTTTCCGCAGTTTGAGTGAGTTCATCAAGATCGGTTTCGAGGCGCTCCAGATCGATCTGGGGGAGATCCTGATCGGAAAAATCGATGGCGAGTTCCACCCGTAATCTGGCATTCTGAACTGCCTCCAGAATTTGGACAAGATGGGAGCTGAGTTTGCCGGAAAGCTGATTGAGCGCGGAAGCGGAGGATTTGGAGGAAAGGGCATGGATGAGGTCGTTCACGGCTTCAGCCCGGATCAGATCGAGCTTGCCGTTCAGGTAAGCACGTTGGGTGAATTCCCCCGGATGCGCCAGACGGCAGGACTGCAGGAGAACTTCCAGAATGCGGGCCTGCAGGTGGGGGTTGCCATGACATGATAGCTCCAGAATATCTTCTCCCGTATAGCTTTGGGGGGAGATGAACTTGGTGATGAGCACTTCATCCAGTTCTCTTCCTGTGTTGTCCAGAAAATAGCCATGGAGAACGGTGTAGCCGGGAGCGGAGCGCAGTTTTTCCGCTTTGGAAAAGTGACGGCAGATGATCTGCAGAGCCTCGGGACCGCTGATCCTGAGCAGGGAAACGGCAGCTGTTCCGGGAGCCGTGAGCGGGGCGCAGATGGTGTCAAAAATCATTTGTGGAGGCGTTTGAGGATGTCCGCGAGAATGCTTGGGGAATCGAAGCCGATCAGGGAATTGAGCTCGTCCACCTTGCCATGCGGCACGAAGGCATCCGGATAGCCGTAGCTGACCACTTCGCAGGGAGAGGAGCTGAGTTCCTGCGCGAGGGTGGCGCCTATCCCTCCTATGCGTGAATTGGTCTCAAAACTTAAGAGATGGGAGCAGCTTTGGGCGAGTTTTTGCAGCAAGGGAAGGTCCAGCGGTTTAATGCTGCAGAGGTCGATCAGCCAGGCATCGATGCCTTGTTCCAGCAGAGCGTAGTGGACCGCGGAGGCAAGGGGGAGGGCGTCTCCGACGGAGATGAGGGCAAGCTCAGGATCGCAGACGTCCCCGTCCGCGTGGCTCTGCACACGAGACGTGTGCAATCCGGGGTCTGAGGTTTCTGCACACGAGGACGTGTGCAATCCGGGGTCTGAGGTTTCTGCACACGAGGACGTGTGCAATCCGGGGGTGTGGAGGACTCTGGCTTTAGCGGGTTCAAAGGGGCTGTCTGCCTCTTGTGAGCAAGGCGCGGCACCTCTGGGATAGCGGATGGCAACGGGGCCTTGTTTCCAGGTGGAAGCCCAGGAAAGCATGGCGCAGAGCTGAGAGGCATCGGAGGGAGCCAGGATCGTGAGCCCGGGAACGCTCTGTAAAAACGAGATGTCAAAAGCGCCGTGGTGCGTGGCTCCGTCTTCACCCACGAGACCGGCTCTGTCTATGCAAAAGACCACCGGGAGGCGGGGCAGGGCGACGTCGTGAATGATCTGATCCAGAGCGCGTTGATAGAAGGAGGAATAGATTGCCACAAAGGGTTTAATCCCTTTGGTAGCCATGCCTGCTGCGAGGGTGACGGCATGCTGTTCGGCAATTCCGACATCGAAAAAACGATCCGGATAGACGGATTCGAATTCGCTGAGTCCGGTTCCGGCTGCCATGGCAGCGCTGATGGCAACGATGTCTGG
>JAKLEY010000095.1 GCA_022711455.1 Candidatus Cloacimonadota bacterium | reverse complement strand
ATGATATTGGCATCGGCCAGAGTGCTGAGGTCGGCATTGGTGGCAAAAATAAGCCTGGTGTCGACTTTCTTCAGATTTCCGCCTACCACCTGGATCTCCTTATTCTCAATTGCCCGCAGTATCTTGGCCTGAGCCTTGAGAGAGAGATTGGTGACTTCATCCAAAAATAGGAGACCATTGCTGCATTCCTCGAAAAAGCCTGTCTTATTGCGGTCCGCATCCGTAAATGATCCCTTGACATGCCCGAAAAGCTCGCTCTCGATAATAGTCTCTGTGAGTGCGCTGCAATTGACAGTCCGCATGATCTTTCCAAAGCGCTTGCTATTGATGTAGTAATAATTTGCTGCCACTTCTTTTCCGGTGCCGGTCTCACCCACCAAAAACAGATCTTCATCCACTTCTGCCAATTTGGCAATTTGGGCTCTAACGTTCTTGATGGCAGCGCTTTCTCCGATGAAGGGGAAGCTGCGGGTGAATTGTTTTTTCAGATTGATGAATTCGATCTGCAGACCTATATGCTCTTCTTCCTGACGCTTGACCGTCACCGCGTTGTCTATATGCAACATCAACTGGCTGGTGTTGAAGTTGGAGCCCTTTTCAATAAAATGGTAGGCTCCCAGCTCACGGATCTCAGCTATCTGAATGGTGTTGGCTTCACCTGAGATCACAATCACCTTATAATTCAGATCCAGATTATCACGCAGGTATCGCATCACCTGGATCCCATTCAGCCTGCTGCCGATCAAAAAGACATCCATCAGGATGACATCCGGCTTGAAATTCCTCAATTCATTAAAGAAGGCATCGCTGTTTGTGGTGTGCAAAACCTCGTAGCCCTGCTTCCGGATGATTTGGCTGATGTGCCCCGCAAGGACGACGTCGTCCTCCAGGATGATCACTCTGCCTTTGATAGTGTTATTCATCAGCTTAACCTCTCCTCCAGATCTGCTAAAGCATTGATGTAATAGATATAGGCCTGATCAGGCGAATCATAGGGTGAGAAGTATTTATGCACGTCCCCATCCTGGAAGTATTTCGTAAACATGTAATAGAAGTGGTCTGAGGTGGTGAGCATGCGGGCAATCTTCAACAGCTTTTCATCCCCCTTCTGCTTGACTCGGAAGAGCAGCTCATACATGGTCTCGATCGCGTTCTTTTGCATATCGTTCTCCAGCCAGGCAGAGAGATCTCGTTGCTCATCCGCCCAGGAAACCGCTTCCGGGAAACTGAGTGATTCCTGCTGATAATTTGCCAGATGAGTGGTTTCTTTGGGGGTTGCAAAGCCCAGATGCGGACGTTTCAGCACTTCCTCGGGAAAGTGATACATGAAATCGAAGATCCCTGTTTCTGCCCATTGGTGTTCGCCAAAAGTCTCATAATCCATGAAGAGATTGAGGAACTGGTTTCGTCCTTTCTTCTCGTCAAGGGTCAGGTGATCCACCCAATTGACAAACTTGTCCACGGTCAACGGAAACTCCGGCCAATCCCGGTTTGAAAAACGGAAGGCAATGTCATCCGAGAGCTTGTAGTATTTGAGCAGGAGATTGATATCCTTGGAATAATTCTTGTAAGCATAAAGCGGGGACCGCCAGTTCAGGATCCGATCCACCCCTTCAGTAATGATTGTCTTGAATCCTTCGATCTCAAAAACAATGTCTGAGAGGCGATCCTGATAGATGAGCTCAGTATTTCGGAAAGTCTCTGTGTGATAACCGAATTCATCGACCATCAGCTTGCGGTGCATCGCAACCTGATCCAGAAACTCGTTCGTATCATACAGAAACGCAAGGGAATGGTAATAGGTCTCCCCGATGAATTCCACACAACCGGTGGCAGCGAGTTCCTTGAAGCTGTCCAGCACCTCAGGACTGTAGAGCTTGAATTGCTCGATGGCAGTTCCGGTGATCGAATAGGCAATCTTGAACCGGCCCTCATGTTTGCGGATCAGTTCCAAGAGCAGTTTATTGGTGGGAAGATAGCATTTCTCTGCCACCTTCTTCATCACAAACGAATTAAGCTTGGTATCAAAGAGCTCATTGGAATGCCCGATATCCAGCAAGTTAATGTGGCGTAGTCTGTAAGGCTGGTGGACCTGAAAATAAAATACTACGTTTAACATCAGTTTTGACCTCCGGTTTGACGCAGAAAATCAGCCAGCAAGGCCGAATAATGAGCGCGGATTTTATTGGCAGCCTCGTCCCATTGGATGCGATTGACCTCGTGCTTGCCCTCGGTTCCCATCTTTTTACATTGTTCAGGATGTTCGATCAGATGGTTGATCGTGTCCGCCATCAGATCCACATCCCAATAATCTATCTTGAAAGCGTGATTCACCACTTCAGCCACTCCGGACTGTTTGGAGATGATGGCAGTGATACCATAAGCCATGGCCTCCAGAGGGGCTATGCCAAATGGTTCGGATACGGAGGGTAGCATATAGATATCGGACGCGCGTAAAACTCTTTCGACTTGCTTGCGATCGAGGAAACCGCTGAACAGGAAACGGTTCTTCAGCCGTAAAAAGGCGGATCTGCGTAGGAGCTTACGAGCCATGTCACCGGTTCCGGCCATGATGAATCTGGCGCTGGGATGAACTTTGAGCACCCGTTCCGCAACTTCCAGGAAATAGTCCGGTCCTTTCTGGATCGTGATCCTGCCCAAAAACAGAATTGTGGGACCCTTAAACAACCGCTGTTTGCTGTATACAGCATCATCCGGCATCGAAAACGCGTTGTGCACGATCCGGATCCTGCCGGTGTCGATCCTGTAGCGTGACATTATCATCTGCGCGGTATATTGGGAAACAGCTATCACCAGATCGGCATACATCATACCTGCGTGTTCTATTTTGTGGATTCGCTCGTCCCCTGGACCTCCCGCGCGGTCAAATTCGGTGGCATGGATATGAACGATGAGAGGTTTTTGAGAAAGCTTTTTGGCCAGCATTCCAGCAGGATAGGTGAGCCAGTCATGAACATGGATCAGATCATAGCTCAGCTCTGCCGCAAATCGCTCCGCCCGTACCGTGAATTCCTGCACTTTCTTCATCAGGTCTTCATCACCCTGGAGATGAGTGGTCATTTCTTCCCAGAGCTCGTGCTCTTCCAGAGTGACAGTGTCGGATTTCCAATAATCGGCTTTTACTGTGAGGAATTCATTGATCTCCGCCAGTTGGAAATAGGATTCCGGATGGCTGCTGATCCCGATGAAATCAAGCTTTTCCTGCAGAGTGCTGAATTTCTTCCGGATAAATCTGCTCTGCACAATGGGATCCAGGAAAACAGCGGGCATGGTGTCGGCATCGGATTCCTCACGAAGAGGAAAATAGACCATTTCCTTGGTAGGTAAGACCAGGTCGATCTTGATCCCCTGGCTCAACAGGGCTTTGACCATGCCGTAACAGGCCATGGCCAATCCACCTGAGATCAGAGGCGGGAATTCCCAGGAATACATCAGAATTTTCATGCTTGCTCCTGTAGAGTCCGAATGAAACTCTCAATGTTATAGATAGCCGCGACACTCATGGCATGCGCGGGAGCGCCCTTGGGGAAGTGAGGTGAATCACCGTCCCAAACTTCTGCCACAGATGCTATATGGCCCTTCATGAAGCCGTTGCTGAAGGAAGATATAATTTCCTTGAGGCTTTCGGCAATCTCCTGATCAGGCTTGGTGCCTCTGTAGACTTTCACGAACAGTCCACAATAGGCACTTAAGAGCCAGGCCCAGACGCTGCCGTTATGAATGGCTTGGTCTCTGTCCCGTTGAGTTCCATAGTATTTCTTGCGAAAGCGAATGTCTTCCGGAGCCAGACTGCGGATTCCGTATTTGGTGTATAGCTTGGCTTTGGCCACCAGAAAGACCTGTTCCATTTTATCCCGGGATAGCAGTTCAAATGGCAATGCCAGAGCCAGCAGGGCATTGGGTCTGATCTCGCAAACCTGCTCGTCTGCTTTGAGCCGATCGGCAAGATAGTCCCCGCTCCAGAACTTCTGGAAAGATGCTTTCACCTTCTCTTTATAAACCATGATCCCGGCATCAGGCACTGAGGGTTTTCCGGAGATCTCAGCCAGACCAAGATGCATGCTTTCATAAGCGCAGATTGCGTTGTACCAAAGCGCGTTGATCTCCACCGGCGCACCGTCTCTGGGATTGACTGCCTGGTTGTCGATGCGGACGTCCATCCAGCTGGCATGGGCAAATTCCGGCTTGAGCTCGATCAAACCATCGGGACGAACCATAAACGGATAGCGACCATTACTGAGAACAGCCCGAATTATGGCTTCCACCATGGGGATCACTTCCTTCCAGTATTTATCACTGGCCTTGGTTTTTCCAACTTTCCAGACCAGAATGATATACCAAAGAGTGGCATCGACAGTGTCATAATTGGCTTCGCGGCCGCTTTCGGAAAGCAGATTGGGGATCAGACCGTCTTTGATCTGGCGGCTATACTTTCTCAGGATCCTCTCAATGGTTTCCAGATTCCCCGGCATGTGGAGCAAGGCGTTCAGTACTACCATGGTATCTCTGCCCCAGACTCCGTAATAGGGATAACCTTTCACGATGTCATCGTTGGCCAGAAAGTCCCGCAGGCTGAATTCCAGCAGCTTCATATATTCTGAGGGTTTAAACAGCTTGTTGTCATTATAGTCAAGATTGCTGAGCAGGGTGTCGTCTTCATCTGCCAAAGCAGGATAATCCGAGGGTTTGGGGAGGTCTGCATAACGCTGTTCGATCTTCCCGATCACGGTCTGTGGATTCAGGATGTTCTGATCGGAAAAGAGCAGGATGTTTGATTCGTTTGGCCTGAGGTCGAAACTGATCTCGAAGAGGCTGATCTGATCGCCGATTCCGGGATATCCACCCATCACTTCCCAAGGGTAATAGACATTATAATAGACGTAACGGTTAGCTTCCACATCTCCTTTCTGAGTGATCCCGTAAGCTTTGTAACCATTACTGCGCCTCGAGGCAGCAAAAGCACCACCCTCTTCAGTGTTTGAAAGATCCGTGTCAAACTCCGCATAATCCAGGCTTCCGGGTTGATTTAACTCGTGATGGATAGCCATGGTATATTTAGGATGAATCTTAAAATGCAGTTTGTGATGCCCCAGATTGGTATACTTCACCAGAACTGTGTTCGAATCGGCATCCATCATGATCTCCTTACGGATCAGGATCTCATTCTGATGCGGGATCGCGCTGTAGAGGAAGATCGGGTATGGACGCAACCACGGTTTTACCAGGTACAGGAATCCTTCCGGATAGATGCAGTTGCTATAGTTATTACTATCAAGATGAATGATCTCACCACGCCATTCGACCTTTTCTTCCATCCCGGCGATCAAATGCCTGCGGTTAAATTGCTTATCACTGGCAATCAGCAGGCCGTGATACTTGCGCTGGTTGATCAGGTTACCGGTACCCAGGGCATAGGATCCCAGTTTATTGGTCAAAATCCATTCATGGTGATGGGTCTCCATGAAGTAATTATTCATTGAACCCCCTAAATTTCTGTATTTATGATAGTGTGGATTTTTTTCGATAGTGCGAATCTCGTCAAGGAAATAATGAAGCCCCGTTTGACATCCGGGGCTAATATGCTAATTGATATGGCGTTATGTGAGAATCAGTTTTTCTTAATCGGTGGAATTGCTGAGATTTTCGGTATCGGTCCGGGTGTGGTTCTGAGTTCGTTGATTCTGCGGCAACACAGTATCGTTCAGGGAGGGCATGGAGGAAAAGTACTTGCTATAAATAACTTTGAGGCTACGGTTTCCGGTGCTTAGTTCATTGAAATTCGGCAATTGATAGATCAGGTCGATGGAGCCGTTGGCTGCAACTTTGGCCGGCTCATGGTCTATGATGTTCATCAGGTTACCATTTTCTTCAAACATACCCAGAAGGAAATAGCCGCTGATCTCCACATTCAGTTTGTTACTGAGAGTCACATATACATCGGCCGGATGCGCGACATTGTTCAGGTCATAAAGAAAGTACTCGTCTTCGGTGACAGGCTCCACATATATATCGGAATCCATTTTCAGAGCGTCCTCATCCAGCCAGTTCCCGGAGTAGGAGCGGGCTGCCCTGAATCCACCATAATAAGCAAGGGTTCGTTCTTCATAGTCATCGGCACCGGGATCATTGACCAAATATGAAGAAGCTTTATTGGCAGGACCTTTCTGGCTCACTACCAGCACCCAATGCGAGGCTCTGCCTGCAACTTTCACGATGACTTTGTTCCCTTTGGCCAGTTCCGATGAGAGGTAGTCCCAATCGTTACGTTTGGCAATCTGGGAAACAAGTTCCATGCCGTATCCTTCGCCATCCATCTTTCCGGGGATTTGCCAGCGCATGGAATTACCCGCGTAACCTCCGTTACTTTTGAGCCAGGAATTCAGTTTATCCGGTGTGACATGGCTGTTTGTGGCCTCAGCATTGAGCAGCATGGAAAGACAGCTGAGCACGCATCCGCTGCTCCCAATGGAAGAACCACCGCCCAGGCGATCTTTTTTCCAGCGGGAATCATTCTGCGAAAACCAGCTGAACACTCCCGCCGAGGAAAGGCTGATGCTTAGCAGCAGGAGTACTGATATGTATATTTTTTTCATATGTTAATCTCATCTAAGTCAATCATTTGCTTATAGGTGTTGTGATTTTCGTTCCAGTTTTCAGATCTATCTGATCACGTCAAGCCTGATCCTCGGACAAACCCTTGCTCCACATCTGTTTGCAGATGCTGTCGTCTATTTCCAGCTGTATTTCCCCAAGCTTCCACGCAGGGCATAAAAGATGAACTGAGCGGGGAAAAGCAGGATCTGCAAAGGGTAGAACAGGATCAGGATAGGATATCCGACCCGGAAAAAAAGAGAGCTGACCAGGATCAATTCAGCAAAGGTCTTAAGCGCGATATAGCTCAGGATTGACGCTCCTGAAGAGCTGAATACCGCAGAGAACAGGGCAAAGTAAAAAAAAGCGTAATAAACAAAGACGAAGGCCGCAAGCAGCTTCAGATAGAGGGGGTAAAAGCAGAATTTGGAGGCACGGCGGATATTGGTCTGATGATGGACTGCCGCGTCTACCCCGTCGCAAGAGATCACTCTCATAGATTTTGAAGGGTTGAAGACAGCCTTTCTGATCCGGGGCATTAATTTCATCAGGAGCAGATCATCGTCTCCGCTGCGCAGCATGCCCAAATCTCCAAAACCACCCGTCTTCAGGAAGACAGATTTCCGATACGCCATATTGCAGGCCATGGAGGTGATTGGTTTTCTCCAAAACAGTCCTGCAGCTGCCAGAGCATAATAAATGCTGCGCTCGAAATTGCGCAACCTGAACAGCGATCCACCCCGTTTGCGCCTCAACAGGGAAAAGCCCAGCATATAATCACAAGCCTCACCCATCGCGGAGTTGATCTCATGCAGCCAATCCGGATTCAGCTCACAATCCGCATCCGTGAAGGCCAGCAAGTCATGCTTACTATGCCTGATCCCAAAATCGACAGCTGCTTTTTTGCCCGTCAAACCCTTTATCTCACTATCCAAATGCAGGATCCGGATCTTGTGTTTGCCGTCCCACTCATCCAGAATAGCCCGGCTGGAATCCGTGGAATGATCGTTCACGATTATCACTTCATATTCCGGATAGATCAAACGGGAAAGTGAATCCAGCAATAGCGGCAAATTCTGCTCCTCATTGCGCGCCGCGATGATCACGGAAATAGGCTGGATACCCTGGTGGCGTTTGGATCCGGAAAACAACATTCCAAGTAAGGAGACAAACAAAAATCCGGCATACAAGACAGTGCCGGCGGCGAAGACAGGCAGGATCAGAGGCATTTATCCGGGTAACAAGGTCGACTTGGTCAGCTCAATGAACTGTGCCAGCTCGGGGCTGGATTCTTTGACATCCTGCAGGTTTAGCCGTTTGATCTCCACCGTGCTGGGAGCCGGAGCAGAGCTTTGTCTGATCTCGATCTTCACTTTGCGGTCAAACAGCTCCCTGACAATTGTCTGGATGTGATCAGAATTCTTCTGCAGAGTGTTCAGCGCCGAGATCCCATCCACCATGATCGTGATCTGGCTGTCGGTCACTTCCAACAGCTTTGCCTGCATCAGGGTTACGCCTCCCATGTTACTGTGCTTTTTCAGGCGGTTGACCATTCGAGTCCAGTTTGCCTGCATAGATTCCAGAGAGTAGTCCAAAGTGGTGTGGCCGGGTTCATCAAATTCAATTGGAGCCGGAGCCGATACCTGAGCAGGAGCAGCGTTCAGTGGAGCTTTTTCAGGATACGACTGCTGTTTTTTGACAGGGCTTTGAACCGCTGATTGAACAGGATTTACAGAGACAGGAGCAGAAAGTTTGATCTTATCAAGCTTGGCCAGGATCTGCGAGAGCTCTTCCATTTCTTCCATTTTACAGAGCTTGATCATCACCACTTCCAGGATCAGCTGAGGATTTGAACTGGTGCGGATATCAGATTTGGTCTGGATCAGGTAGGACATGATATAGATCAGGTCGTTTTGCCCAAACATTCCTGCAATCTCATCATAAACGGCAAATTCGTCAGGATTGATGTCTGTGGGAGCGATGTTTATCTTACGCAGCAGTGCTACTCTGATAAATTCCAAAAGGTTGTTTATGAGTTCCTGCAGCTCTGTGCCCTGTTCGAAAATACCGTGAAGGTATTCGATCACAGACTGCGGGTCGCGGTCATGGATCCCTTTGAGGATATTGAAAAAAACCTGAGAGGGCAGAAGCCCGAAAATCTCACGTACTTTTTCGATCCTAACCTCATTCATGCAATATGACAGCACCTGATCCATCAGGGAGAGGGCATCGCGCATACCCCCATCAGC
>JAKLEY010000094.1 GCA_022711455.1 Candidatus Cloacimonadota bacterium | reverse complement strand
CATCCCTTCCGGACTCAACGGGGCCACCGGATACGGTCATGGCTTTTTCCAAAGTGATCTCACGCTGGTGATCGGAGCATATAAATACGGCAATCTGCTGGGCTCCGGAAACACGGGTACTCTGGGGCATCAATTGATCGATATCGGAATTCCGAATTCCTTTCTGAACGACCTCAAGTCTGCACGCCTGATCGATGCGGACAGCGTTGTTTACCCCCCGAGATTTGCCAACGCTCACAAAGGAACTTATGGTGAAGTCATGGTTCTGGCAGGGAGTCCGGGTATGGCCGGAGCGGCGATTCTGGCATCCAAAGCAGCTCTGAAAGCAGGTGCGGGCTATGTTCGGCTCTACGCGCATCCCCAATTGGCCTCCCCCTGTATCGGCTCCAATCCGGAGCTCCTGATCGAAACCGTTCCATTGGATGCGGATGGCAAGGTCGATGCCAAAGCCCTGAGCTCTCAGATCCACAATCCCTCTGTGATCCTGATCGGACCGGGGATCGGAACCGGAGACTACGGAAGCTCCCTCCTGGATTTCGCGCTGTCCACAAAGGGCATCCCTCTGGTCCTGGATGCGGACGCGCTCAAGCTCATTGCCAGGAAACCCGAGCTCATGTTTCTGCTCAAGAACAAGGAAGTTTTACTCACCCCTCACCCCGGGGAGTTCAGCGAGCTGGCTTCCGTAAGCATGGACGAAATGCGTCAAAACTCACTCAAACACTTACAGGACTACATAAAAAAGTTTAAACTGCCGGTTTTGCTCAAGAGTCACACCAGCGTCTATGCGGATCAATACCAGACCATCTTTAATATCAGTGGTAACGACGGACTGGCCACGGGTGGCTCGGGAGACTTGCTGGCAGGGATCATAGCCTCTTTTCTGGCTCAGGGTAGCACCATCCCGGATGCTGCCAGCGCTGCTTCCTATTTGATGGGAAAGACAGCCGAGCGACTCTCTGAGAAATGGGAAACCGCTGCCATCACCCCCCTCATGATCGTCGAGCATCTTTTTGAGCTCGAGATCGAAGATTGAAATTGGAGAAAACATGGAATCTTTAGCCGACCTGCAAACCCCGATCTTCTGGGCGGAAGGACACCCCGGAAAGCTGGATCGGAACAGCTGGGAACTTCAGATCATCGGCGCCTGCCTGGAACCGCAGACCTTCACCTGGGCTCAATTGATGCTGCTGCACTCCACGACCGTGGACGGACGCCTCACCTCAGTGACCAGATGGTCCGTGCGCGGGCTCTGGGAGGGGGTTTCCCTTAAAACGCTGCTGGAGAAAGTAAAAGCTAAGCCCTCCGTCAAATACGTGCGCTTTTGGTCACACGGCCTTGTATATGACACCTCGATCCCTCTGGCGATCGCGCTCAAAGAGAAATCGCTGGTGGCCTGGAAATTCAACGGACACTTCCTCAGCGAGGATTACGGCGGACCCATGCGCGCCTTCATCCCCTATCTCTGGGGTTATAAATCTGCCAAATCGATCGTGAAGATCGAACTGCTGGAGCATTACATTCCCGGTTTCTGGGAAAAACGCGGCTACACGGACAGCGCGGAGATCGAGCCCGGTTTCTGCCGTGATATGAACGAAGGTGGAGCCATCAAACAGATCCCCGGAGGGGAAGTCTTGAAATTCAAGGATGAGGATTAAATGCTGATCAACGGCAAAGAATATCGCAGCGTCTGGCTGGAAGGTGAGACCCTGTTCATGATCAACCAAAACCTGCTGCCCTTTGATTTCGGGATCAAAGAATTGCACAGCTATAGCGAAGTGGTAGATTCCATCCGGGACATGACCGTGCGCGGTGCCCCGGCGATCGGAGCCGCGGGGGCCTTTGCCCTTGCTCTGGCAGCAAAAGCGGCTCCGGATAACGGTTTTCGTGCCTACCTGCGCGCTGCCAGAGACACCCTGATCGCCTCCCGGCCAACTGCAGTCGATCTGCACAACGGGGTTCAATCCGTCTATGAACAGATCCTGAAATTCATCCCCAACTACGATCACGCCAGGCAGGTGGGCTTTCTGGCAGCTCAGGAATTTGCCAATAGCTCGGCTGAAGATTGCCGACTCCTGGGGATCGTGGGCTCACAGCTGATCCCCGATGGTGCCAGAATCCTTACCCATTGCAATGCCGGAGCCCTGGCAACCGTGGATTGGGGTACTGCTCTGGCTGCGATCAGAGCCGCGCACCGCAGTCGTAAAAACATCTTCGTCTATGTGGACGAGACTCGTCCCCGCCTGCAAGGAAGCAGGCTCACGGCTTTCGAACTGGAACAGGAAGGCATCCCGCATGCCATCATCACGGACAGCGCGGCAGGCTTCTATTTCTGGAAACATGAGATCGACCTGGTGATCACAGGGGCGGACAGAGTCTGCCTAAACGGAGACATCGCCAATAAGATCGGCACCTACGAGAAAGCCGTGCTGGCGCATGAACACAAGATCCCCTTCTACGTCTCCGCTCCGCTCTCCACCTTCGATCAAAGCTGCCGCGAGGGTAAGGACATCCCGATCGAGATCAGAAGTGAGACCGAGATCAAAGAGATAGGCGGAGTCCTGGTTGCCAATCCGGGCAGCAACGCACTCAATCCTTCCTTCGACATCACCCCCGCCAGATATATCACCGGGATCATCACCCCCAAAGGCGTCTTCAAAGCCAAAGAAGCTTCGCATAAGGTGACATTATGACCTGCGATCTCATCCTCAGGGGTGGCAGCATCCTCACCATGGATGCAAACAGGACTGTTCTGGAAGAACATGATATCCTGATCTCAGGCAATAAGATAGAAGCTATTTTGCCCTCTGGTTCACACTCTGCGACTGCCCCAAAAATCATAGACACCTCGGATTGTATCCTGATTCCCGGTTTGATCAACGCGCATACCCATCTGCCGATGACCTATTTCAGGGGTCTGGCAGATGATCTGCCTCTGGAAAAATGGCTGGGGCAATATATCTGGCCTTTAGAAGCCAAACTGATCAGGCATCAATTCGTTTATGACGCCACCCTGCATGCCGCGGGGGAGCTGATCCAAAACGGGATCGTAAGGGCAAACGACATGTATTTTCAGATGGGCGCAATCGCGGAAGCTTGTGTGCAAGCAGGTCTGCGCTGTCAGATCTCCGAAGCGCTGATCGATCAGCAGGCTGGGGCGGACAGACCCCCGATCGGAAGCAAACTGCTGGAGCTGAAGCAGAGATTCAAGGATTCTGAATTGGTGGATTTCAGCCTCGCTCCGCATGCCATCTACACCTGCGGGGAAGAGACTTTACGCTCCGTGGCACGCTTTGCCAGGGAGCACGATGTTTTGGTGCACATGCACCTTTCTGAGGCTGAAAACGAGGTGGAAAACTGCCTGCGTGAACACGGCATGCGACCCGTGCACTATCTGAAACAGACCGGGATTCTGGATTGCCGCTGTGTCTTTGCCCACGGTATCTGGGTGGATGAAAGCGAGATGGAACTGCTTGCAGAGGCCTCCGCTTCGGTTGCCATTTGCACGGAAAGCAACCTCAAGCTGGCTTCGGGAATCGCCCCGATCACGCTTTATCAGAAGCACGGAGTCAATCTCTGTCTCGCCACCGATGGTGTGGCTTCCAACAACAACCTTGATCTCTTTGCGGAGATGGATCTCACCGCAAAGCTGCATAAGGTGATAAACCAAGATCCCTCCATTCTGCCCGCGATCGAACTGCTGGAGATGGCTACCATTAATGCTGCTAAAGCTTTAAGCGTCCCTGCCGGAAGTCTGGAAACCGGAAAACAGGCAGACGTCACCGTTCTGGATACCCTCAGTCTGCAAGCGCAGCCTATCTTCCAGCCCTATTCCCACCTCGTCTATGCCATGGGTTCAAAGAGTGTGCGGGACGTCATCATCAACGGAAAGCTGGTGCTGGAACAGGGCAGATTGACCACAATCGACGCCTCAGGGCTGATTTCAAAGGCTCAGGATTACCGCAAGCTGGTGCAAAAGGAATTATGAAATCATTTAAGAACCGCAAGGCCTATCACGACTATTTTATCGAGCACAAGACCGAGACCGGGATCGTGCTGCGAGGCACAGAGATCAAATCCATCCGGGCCGGAAAGATCAACTTCAAAGACAGCCATGCCAAGATCGATAATGGAGAGGTCTGGCTCTTCAATTTTCACATCTCCCCCTGGGAAAACGCCGCTTTCTTCAATCATGAATCCGAGCGCAAACGCAAACTGCTCCTGCATAAGAGCGAGATCAAACGCCTCAAGGCCAAGGTCGATGAACAGGGCATGACCCTGATCCCGGTGGAGATCTACATCAATGAACAGGGACGCTGCAAAGTCTCGCTGGCGCTTGCCAAAGGCAAGAAGATGCATGATAAACGAGACAGCCTGCAAGCCAAAGACCTCGAACGCGAAAGCCAAAGACACGAGTAGAAATATGGATTACACCTATAACCGCATCTCATTTTTCATGAACGGCAAAGCCGTTTCAGCAGACCTGCCTCCCGCGATCTCCACTCTGGACTACCTCAATAAAAGCTGCGGACTCTATGGCACCAAATGCAGCTGCAACGAAGGTGATTGCGGAGCCTGCACCGTTGTCATCGCCTACGTGCGAGAAGGAGCAGTAATGTATGAAGCCATCAACAGCTGCCTCTATCCCGCTGCCAAGCTGCATGGCAAACACTTGCTCACCATCGAAGCTCTGGGCAGCCCCGATCAACTCCACCCCATCCAGGAAGCCATGCTGCGACATCACTCCACCCAATGCGGCTATTGCAGCCCCGGTTTTGTGATGAGCGCCTTTGCCCTCTTTGCCATGAAGCAGAAACCGGATCGGGAAGAGATCCTGGCAGCGCTGGAAGGCAATCTTTGCCGCTGCACGGGATACGACAGCATTTTGAACGCCATGGAAGAGCTGAGCCGGACCCAAAATCCGGAAACGATAGTCCCAACCTGGGCTCGCGCGCTCGAACCCGAGCTCTTCCGGTTCAAGACTCCGGTGCTCTGTTTCAATCAGCAGAGCTCTAGCCTCCACAGTTCAGGAGCCTATCACCTGCCCTCCTCTTTGGAAGAGGCTTTCAGCCTGCTGGAGGAGCACCCGGAAGCCAGAATCATCAACGGCGGAACCGATATCATGGTTCAGGTCAACATCTCCCGGCTCAAGATCCCTGTTCTGATCGATATCTCAGGGATCGATAGTCTGCGTCAGATCAGCTTGAATAAGGACGGAGTGCGCATCGGAGCGGCTGTCACCTACAGCGATCTGGAACGCAGCGGCATCGTGAAGACCGATCTGCCCTGGCTGCTGGAGCTCACCAAGGTGCTGGCTTCACGCCAGATCCGTAATTTTGGAACCCTCTCCGGAAACATTGCCAATGCCTCACCGATCGGAGACAGCCTGCCTCTGCTGCTGGTGCTGAATGCCTCTCTGATCCTCAGTTCCAAGGCTTCCCAGCGGCAAATCCCCTTAAAAGACTTCTTCCTTTCCTATAAGAAGACAGCCCTGGCAGCCGGTGAGCTGATCACAGAGATCGTGATCCCTATCCCGCCTCAGGGCGCGTATATCAAGTTTATCAAAGCTGCCAAACGCAAGGCTGTGGATATCTCCGCCATCGCCTCAGCCATCTGTTTGGAAACAGATCCGCAGGGTCTGATCAAGACAGCCCGGCTGGCTTTGGGCGGAGCAGCGGAGATCCCGAAACTGAGCTCCGGCTTTAGCTCCATCCTCGGCATAAAGCCTGAGGACATAAATGCTGAAGAGCTGGCAAACCTGCTTGCGTCGGAGTTCCAGCCCATCTCGGACGTCCGTGGTTCTGCCGCCTACCGCCAGACTCTGATCAAAAACCAGATCCTGAAATATCTGGATGAAGTCTCCCGGAGGCAGCCATGAGCAAGCTTCCCTATCACCTCAGCGGTAAGCTGCACCTCACCGGAAGCTCGCGTTTCATCGCAGACGAAGCTCCCCTCCCCGGAATGCTCTATGCCAAATTCCTCTTTTCTCCCCATGCCCACGCGCTGCTGAAAGACCTCGACACAAGCGCTGCCGAAGCCTATCCGGGAGTGTTCAAAGTCATCACTGCCAAAGACATCCCGGGGCAGAACATGATCGGTCACGTGATCAAGGACGAACCGCTGTTTCCAAGTGAGATCATGTATGCCGGACAGCCTCTGGCCATGGTTCTGGCTGAAGACATTTCAATTGCAGAACATGCCGTAAGCCTGATCAAAGCTGAATATGAGGAGCTGCCTCCGGTCTTTGAGGTCAGGACTGCGGATCAGAACCAGGCCTGGTATGTTCCCGAGCGCAAGATCGAGAGCGGAGATGTGGCTAAGGCGCTTGCCTCTGCGGAATTTACCCTGAGCGGAACTACCAGCAGCGCCGGACAGGAACATTTCTATATGGAGACCCAACGAGCCCGCGCTATTCCCTTGGAAGACAAGCAGATCATGGTGCTGTCCGCAACCCAATCCACCATGGAATGTCAGGAAGTGATCTCTCACGTGCTGGGCCTTCCCGCGCATAATATCATCATTGAAGTCCCCCGTCTGGGAGGAGCCTTTGGTGGCAAGGAACGCGCAGCCACCATCTGGGCAGTGATGGCAGCTCTGGGAACCTATCTCACCAAGCGTCCCGTGGAAGTTCTGCTTTCCCGGGATGAAGATATGAAGGTCACCGGAAAACGCCATCCCTTCCGCTCCGACTGGACTGTGGGCTACTCATCCACCGGTGAGATAAGTGCTTATGAGCTCACTCTTCTGGCAAATGGCGGAGCCTATGCCGATCTTTCCGTGGCCATCCTGGAACGCGCCATGTTTCACGCGGAGAACTGTTTACACATCCCAAACATCCGCATCAAAGGCAGAGCCTGCATCACCAATCTGCCTCCCAACACCGCCTACCGTGGTTTCGGAGCGCCCCAGGGCATCTTCGTGATTGAAAGCATCATCGAGAAACTGGCCTCCAAACTGGGACGTGATCCTCTGGAACTGCGCCGGCTGAACATGTATCAGGACAGGGATCTCACCCCTTACGGGCAGCGGATCGAACACTGCCCCCTGGCTGCGGTTTATGACAAACTGGAAGCGAATTCAGATTACCAAAAGCTGAAAATAGAGCTTGACAAGTATAACCAAATGTCCACCCTATATAAACAGGGGCTGGCAATCACTCCGGTCAAATTTGGCATCTCCTTCACCACAGCCCTGCTCAATCAGGGTTCCGCGCTGGTCTGGATCTACATCGACGGCAGCGTGTCCGTCACCACCGGCGGGATCGAGATGGGACAGGAACTCTCCACCAAAGTGGCGATCGTGGTCTCCAGAACTTTGGGCATCCCGATCGAGCAGATCCACGTGGAAAGCTCAAACAGCCAGCGCGTGGGAAACGCCTCGCCCACAGCAGCTTCCACCGGAAGTGACATTAATGGCAACGCTGCCCGCATCGCTTGTGAAGAGATCATGAGCAAATTGAGACCCGCCGCCGCAGAGCTGATGCAGAGCAAATGGGGAGTCCAGACCTCTGCCGACAGCATGGTCTTTGAGGGTGGCAAGATCAGCTGCCCCCGCTCCAGCGACAGCCTCAGCTTCACGGAACTGATCCGCTATGCCTACAATTCCCGCATCCCCCTGGCCGCCTATGGCTATTACAGCACTCCCGGCGTCCATTTTGACCGGGAGAAGGGGATCGGAAAGCCTTTTCACTATTACGTTTACGGCGCCGCGCTGAGCCGGGTCGAGCTCGATCTGCTCAGTGGTGAACATCGTTTACTCTCTGTCCACATCGTGCACGAAAACGGCAGTAGCCTGAGTGCAGAGATCGACCGGGGCCAGATCATCGGTGCCTTTATCCAAAGCCTCGGCTGGTGTAGCATGGAAGAGCTGAAACACGATGCACATGGACGCTATCTCACTGTCAGTCCTTCCACTTACAAGATCCCCGGGATCAGAGACCTCCCGGAACAGCTGCAGATCGAGATCCTGGAATCCGGCGCTGAGGAAGCCAGTGTCTACGGTTCCAAAGCCACCGGAGAACCTCCTTTCATCTATGGCATGTCCGTCTTCTTTGCCCTGCAGAACGCCATCCGCAACGTTAATCCGGAGGCGGAACTGAGCTTTCCTGCCACACCGGAAGCGATACTGAAAGCACTAAAATAATTAAGAATTAAGAATTAAAAATTAAGGCGCGCGGTCTCGTCACTTGCCGCCCCCTCTCATCACACATTACTCAATACTGTGGAACATTTCTTGCATTTCACATGACTGAGACGCAACAATTTAACAAATAAACAGGGCTAAACAAGGTAAGCGAGGTTATTATGAAAACTCTGGTTTTGACACTGGTTTTAATTGCTGTTTGCAGTCTGGCAACAGCAGAGCTCGGTCCCTTCAGTTCCCGCGGATTCGGACATTTCAACGGCAAACTTGCCACCTGGGCGTCCGGAGACACCATCATCTTTGTGAACAACTCCAATTCCAGTTCTGATCCCGCTCAAACCGGGCACATCATCTTCAATATCAGCACTGATGGAGGAGCGAATTGGACAGCCAGCGAGATCGCCGAAGTGCAAGATTGCCTCACCCAACCCACCCTGCATGTCAGTCCGGGTGAACTTCTGGTGAGCTATAGCAACGGTACTTTCCGCAAACTTGCCTTCAGCAGCAACGGCGGAAGCCAGTGGCTGATCTACGATGCCGGCAGGACGTTCGAGAACTCTCCGGTGGTGGAAAAGCTGGGGCTCGAATACCGCAGCTTCAATCTCGATCTGCCCTTCCCGGAATATAATCAGGACGACTACACAGTCTCAGAGGATTCGGAAGAGTTCATCCGTCCCCAATATTTCACTCAGGTAGAGAGTTCGATGAACGAGACCCCGGTCTATTTCTGGGGTCCGGATGTGGTCCAGGGAATGGTGCGCAGCAATTCGGACATCAGGATCAGACAGGCCGGAGGCGGCACCAACAACGGCTGGCCCACCTTCCACGGACCCGTGATCACCAGCGGAGAGATCATCAGCTATTCGGGAGCAACAATCCCCTACGACCAGATCTTCCTGGGCGGATATCTGGAACACGCTCCGGAACTGGTATACGAACCGCTGTCCCTGGCAAATG
>JAKLEY010000093.1 GCA_022711455.1 Candidatus Cloacimonadota bacterium | reverse complement strand
GTCAAAGACGCGGGTCTGATTCCCGGCAGCTTTGATCCCGAGCGGGTTGGCGTCATCACCGGAGTCGGCATCGGCGGCATCCTCACTTTTGAGGAAGAGACCATCAAGGCCCACACTCAGGGCCCTCGCCGCATCTCTCCGTTTTTCATTCCCAAAATGATCGGCAACATTGCCGCTGCCCATATCGCCATCGAGCATGGCTTCAAGGGGATCAATTTTAACGTTATGAGCGCCTGCGCCAGCGCCAACCACGCGATCGGCACAGCCATGCGTTCCATTCAATACGGCGATGCCGATATCATCGTCACCGGCGGAACCGAAGCCGGAGTCACCCCCCTTGCCATGGGCGGATTTTCTGCCATGCGCGCTCTTTCCACCCGTAATGACAGCCCCGAAACCGCTTCCCGTCCCTTTGACGCTGAGCGGGATGGCTTTGTGATGGCAGAAGGAGCCGGAATCGTGATCCTGGAAGAGCTGGAGCATGCAAAAGCGCGCGGAGCCCACATCTATGCTGAGCTTGCGGGTTACGGAGCCACCGATGACGCCTATCACATCACAGCCCCCACCGAGGACGGAGAAGGCAGCTCCCGCGCCATGCTGATGGCGCTCAGAGATGCCGGAATGCAGCCCGAAGATATTGACTACATCAGCGCGCACGGCACCTCCACTCCCCTGAACGACAAGGGCGAGACGAGCTCCATCAAAACTGCTTTTGGCGCGCATGCCTACAAGCTGAAGGTCAATTCCACCAAATCCATGGTTGGCCACATGCTGGGTGCCGCCGCGGGAGTCGAAGCCATCGTCTGTGTCAAAAGCATCACCACCGGAATGCTCCACCCCACCATCAACCTGGTCAATCCCGATCCGGATTGCGATCTGGACTATGTTCCCGGCACCGCGCAAGCGCATCCTGTCCGTGCCGCGCTTTCCAATTCCCTGGGTTTTGGGGGACACAATTCGTCGATTATCATCAAAGCCTACCAGCCTTGATTATATAATGAAACACCCGTCATTCCAGCCCCCTTTTCCGTCATTCCAGCCCCCTTTTCCGTCATTCCAGCGAAGGCTGGAATCCAGCCCTTCACGTGCAGGGACAAAGCCCTGCAATCCACGACAGGATCGCAGACTTTCTTGTCTGCGTGCCTCCGGAGGAGGCATTGATTTAATCCCTTCCGTCATTCCTGCGAAGGCAGGAAACCAGCAGGATCGGCATCCTGCTCTACGTCCGTGATTGAGGTAAAGTGAACCCTATAATCAGCAAGATCGTTGAATATTTCAACGGCAAGAAGATCTCCGAGCAGTATCCCAAATGGGAAAAGAACCTCGCTCAGCTCCAGAAGCGGATCGAATTCAATTTCCACGACGTCACTCTGCTCAAGGCCGCGTTTACGCACAAATCCTATCTGCGCCGCAAATACGACGACCACAAAGCCCCCTCACCCTTTGAGCGCATGGAGTTCCTGGGCGATTCCATCCTCGGTTTTGTGGTCTCGCGCGAGCTCTTTTCCCGCCATCCGGACGAGCAGGAGGGCAAGCTCTCCAAGCTCAAATCCAAGATTGTCTCCGAAACCTATCTCACCCTCAAGGCAAACAACCTCGACCTCGGCAAATATATCCTGCTCAGCCCGGAAGAACACAGCTCCGGAGGCGCAAGCAAACCCTCCATCCTCTCGGACACCATGGAAGCCATGATCTGCGCCATCTATCTGGATAGCGGGATCGCGGCTGCCACCAGATTCATCAAAAACCATATCCTGGTGGATTATGAGACCACGGTCACCCGCAACGAACTCGTCAATTACAAGAGCATCCTCCAGGAATATATGCAATCCAAAAACCAGAGCCCCCCAAACTATGTCACCATCGCGGAAGAAGGCCCCGAACATCACAAGATCTTCGTGGTGGAATGCCGTCTCGATGGCAAACTCATGGGCACCGGCAAGGGCAACACCAAAAAGACCGCGCATCAGGAAGCAGCGAGAAGCGCTTGTCAGAAACTCGGCGTCTAAATATTAATTAAGAATTAAGAATTAATAATTAAGCAGCGCGATGCCTTAATTTTTTCATTCTTAATTCCCTTTCTACCACCCCGTCATTCCAGCGCCCTCCTTCCGTCATTCCAGCACCCCCCATCCGTCATTCCAGCGAAGGCTGGAATCCCCCACTTCACCACTCCTTAGCCCCTCGCTCTCCTCCCCCTCCCATATCGGTCCCCGAAGCGGTGAGCAAGCGGTGAGCAAGCGGTTAGATAGCGGTATGATACCGACATGACCGCAGGGACACTCCACCACTCCACCACTTCACCACTTCACCACTTCACCACTTCACCACTCAAAAAATCCTTGACAGCATATTCCCCTCCCATATTTTATGCAACATCGGTATAAAGGTGTAATTAAAGTTAAATAAATTGTGGGTCTGTGGCCTCTACCAGGTGCGGCCCCAAGGAGATTTGCCCGAGCTTGAACTATCTACCGTAATGAATCTCTTGTATATGATTTGATAGAGTTCTGAAATTCGTTGTTAAGTAACCTAAGACATAATAAACTCTGTAGCGCAAAAACCTGATGTGGAAATGAAGCATCAAATTCAAATACTATCAGGCTTAAGGCTCGAAAGGGGATCTAATGACATATAACCTTATGGACCAAGCATGGCTCTCGGTTCTCTACCGTAATGCCAGGTCAGCCCGACTGAATCCGGTGGAGACATTACGACAGGCGGCAAAGCTACACATCGCATACTCTAATCCCATAGACAGATTTGCTGTTTTTCGGTTTCTGATGGCATTATTGTACTGGTGTCGCGACAAGACCGGGATCGAATTTGAGGATGGCATTCCAAACGAATGGTTTATCTTTCTCTCGGAGCAGCCCCATCTGTTCGAACTCTTAGGAGATGGAAACCGCTTTCTACAAGAACGTGGACTGAGCAGGCTTCGCCCCGTGACAGACCTCTTCCACGAAATTCCAACCGGAAACAATTCCTGGCATTTTCGACACATTCGTGATTATGCCACCGGAGTTTGCCCGCATTGCTGTGTTAACGGAATTCTCAGAACACCCGTTTTTGTCCAAAGTGGAATCCAGGGTATGAAAACAGGCGTAAATGGAATTCCACCCATTTATTCATACTATATAGGCAAATCATTAAAGGAAAATATAATTCTTAATTGGGAGATGCGCGACCCTGCCGGTGAACCTTTTTGGGCATCCCCGCAATTCCATCCCCCAGATGCAGATATTCCATATCTGGCTGGATTGACCACACCCGGAAGAAAGCTCTATCTTCATGATCCGGTACCGGGCAAGGATGCTTGTATCATTTGCGGAAATAAGGGCGAAAGTCTTGTGTACCGCATTTTTCTGGAACCTGCCCCGGATATCAACAATAAATTCTGGAGAGACCCGTTCGTGCTATACAGGGCTGATAAGGATACTCCATTTTATGCCGAGAACATACTTGGCAGCGGAAGAACTCTGTCTGACAGAAAGTACAGACATATCCTCTCCGAGTACTATGCCAGCCATGGCGAGAAAGGGCCTGTCTGCATAGAATTGATCGGCTTTTCTTCCGAGCAGATGAAGTATAATGACGCTTGGAGTCTAAAGCTCGACCTCGACAGAAAAAACTCTGAGGGAGATCATGGCGAGATCCTTGCAAAATGGGATATTGCCGTAAAGAACACACAGTTGGTCCGTTACAAGCCAAATGGTATTGTCAGCGACAGGCATGAAAACCTCAAGAAAAGCCTAAAAAATGATCTCCTGCCGGACGTAGAATCCAAACTGCTAAAGAAGATTAGCTCTCTTTTGTTACAAGAGAAGCCAGATTGGGACGAGGCGATCAAAATGTACCAGCCGGCTTTGAGATCAGCTGCCAGAATGCTTGTCCCGGGAGTTGGAGCAAAGATCAATTTAGAACGGAATAGAATATTGTACTCACTTCCGGATCCCAAAAAACTCAAAGTCAAAGGAGCTAACGATGGCAAATAGCTCAGTTATAGAATTCATATCAAAATTGCAAATGCTCCAGGCAGGCCAGTTGACTATACTGAGAGGGCACAGAAACCAAGCCCTCGATGCCAGCCTTGCCGGTTTCGATCTCTTTACAGCTCTTTGGTGGCCTTTGCGGGAAAAAAACAAATTTGCCCCCAGAAAAGAGGTCTCGTGGCTAATCGCAAAATCCTATGCGGCAAGGCCCATGCCACAACTTGACGGGGCTTTAATGCCAGATCTGCTGGGACGCTTGTACCATGAGGCAGCCGAGGATAAAAGAAAACAAATCATCGATTTGAACGATAGACTGCTCAATTTGTCCATACGTCAGCTTGAGCCATGTCTTGATCATAATCTGGCCTTGATCCAGAAAAGATACAACTGTCTGGATTGGGCTTGGCTTCTGGATAAACTGTCCGTCTGGGAATCCCTGTCAACGAGGGAACAGTGGGCTGAACTATTTATTAACGCAAAATATAAGACTCGCGAGGTAAATCATGATTAAGTCCCTTATCGAAATCCACATGATCCAAAACCATTGCCCGGCAAATCTGAACCGTGACGATCTGGGTTCACCCAAAACCTGTTTTTTTGGAGGAGTATTACGCTCCCGCATTTCCAGCCAATGTCTCAAACGCAGCATCAGAACTTCTGCTGACTTTGCTGATCTCGTGGGCGGGATCCGCACCCGCAGACTTGCGGAACTGATTTCGCAACAGGTTAAGGGCAAGGACGTAAAGAATCAGGCCAAGGAAGTTCTGGCAAAATGCGGGATCAAATCCGATAAGGAAGCCGGCTCTGATATGCTCGTCTTTACTACTCACAAGGCCGTCAAGGCTATGGCGCAGCTCCTGCAGAATGAGGATGGTATGCATATCGATGAGCTAAAAGCAGCCTTCACCCGTTTGATCGAGAATGAAGTACAGGTTCCTGATATGGCTCTATGCGGTCGCATGCTCGAAACCGGTGTGATGAAGCACACAACAGTCGAAGCTGCTTTACAGGTGGCACACGCTATCTCAACCCATGAAGCAAGACCCGAGATCGACTACTATGTAGCTGTTGATGACATCAAGGGTGACGATGCCGGGGCTGGTTTTGTTGCTGAAGCCATGTTTTCATCTGCTTGTTTCTACAAGTACTTTAGTATTGATTGCAGTCAGTTGCTAACAAACTTAGGTGATCACGCGGAACTGGCAGCAAAGACTATCGGTGCCTTTATCTACGCTGCCGTCAGATCAAATCCAAGCGGAAAGCAGAATAGCTATGCTGCTCACAACTACCCGGATGGAATTCTGATCGAGATCAAAGAGCGTCCCTTCAACTATGCCAATGCCTTTGTCAGACCTGTCGTTCAGATGAAGGATTCCGACCTTGTCACTCAGACGATCGGACAGCTGGCAAACTATATAGACGACATGAATAAAGGCTATGGTCTGGAAGGAAAACAAACTCAGATCTGGTTTTCTCCGAACCACAGGCATCCTTTGGTCAATTCTAATGGCGATTCGATCGGTGATCAAATAGGCAGTATTGATGAGCTTGTCTCTAAAGTAGTAAGCTTAACCGGGCATGACTGGAACAGAGTTCGTGAACTCAAGGTAAACGAGGAGGCCTGAAATGGCTTCCAACACTTTATTTTTGAGGCTTGAAGGACCTCTGCAAGCCTGGGGATGCCCCAGCTCAAAATTCGCTGTCCGACGCACTCTGGATTTCCCTACAAAATCAGGTGTGGCGGGGTTGCTGTGTTCTGCTTTGGGAGTTTCAAGAGAACACGCTGCTGATCCGTGGTTGACAAGACTTGCAGGGATGACCATGGGAGTTAGGATCGACAAACCCGGGCTGCACTGGTGGGACTACCACACTGTTGGTGCGGCTATGAATCTGCCCATAGCCGGTTTTAAAACCGATAAATTGCCTCCCCGGGAACAGATACTGAGCAAGGTGCAGGCTGCAGAGCATCCTGAGTCCAAGCCTGGCCCCATGCTATCCAGAAGAGAATACCTCTGTGATGCCAGTTTTCTGGTAGCCATGCAAGGCTCGGAAGAATTAGTGGAGCTGCTGTGGAAAGCATTGCTGGATCCACATTGGCAGCTGTTTTTGGGCAGGAAATCCTGCAGCCCCTCCAGACCGATAGCCGAACACGAGCCCGGATATTATGCAAACCTTGCAGAAGCGCTGGCTTCGATTCCTTTCTCCTGCTCAGACTCCGGTCGATCCCCTGAAACCCTGTCCTTTTGGCTGGAGTGGAGAGCAGAAAATGACGACGATTGCGCGCCGGATGAAGCTGAGATTATTTACGATGTTCCTCTGAGCTTTGCTCCGCATTCATATCTGCCCAGGTTTATTGTACCCGGGCAGATGCAAACTGAATCTTTACCCGGTTGTGAGAACTTGTATACTGGCACGAAATGGATACCTAAACGCCCGACTGCTGATTATAACGATCAAGATTTCAAGGCAATAAGGGCCAAGCGCCTCCTGCATGACCACAAACTCTGTGTTCTGTGCAAGTCGCCTGCCTCCACAGTCCAGCACATTAGCTACGAACATGCCGGGGGGGAAGAAAGGCTGGAAGAACTTGCCTCCATGTGCCGACTTTGCCATGACGCAGCTACAATGCTGGAGTATGGAAATGAGATGGGACCGCATAGGATCGACCCCTCTGATCCTGTCTGGAGGGAGAAACTTCTGGCAAAGAGGGCGGAGATTGTCCGCTTTCGGTCACGAACCAGACGCAACGCTCTGATGGGCATTAAATCGGAGGATGAATGATCTATTTATCAAATCTTCTGGTCGACACCGGATCCGATCCTGATCGCGTCAGACCGGGGAGACTCTGGATCGGCAACGTATACAATATCCATCGTAGATTGTCGATGGCCTTCCCCAGATATGACACCCTGCTCAGTGATCCCAACTGTCTGAATCCGTTTGACCCTTCTAAACTGGAAAACAGGCCCTTCCTGTTCCGGCTGGACAACCTTGCGGACTCCTCTGGACAGCGTGCCATGATCATCGTTCAGTCCAGCCTTGAGCCAAACTGGGCCTGGGCATTTCACAATGCCCCTGATTTCCTGGCAGCCCCTCCTCAGTATAAGGTTTACGATCCCTGCTTTGGCGAACATGATCTCTTACGCTTTCGGATCAGACTGAATCCAACTGTAAAAAGTTCAATACACTATTGTTTAGATTCAAGGACCGGTGAACCGGGAAAACACGGAAAAAGACTCGCCCTGACATGGCCGGAGGGGACAAGCCCGGAATCAGCAGTAACAGAATGGTTTGAAAGAAAAGCTGAACAAAACGGGTTCAGAATAATCGATAGTAAGCTGCAGAACCTATCCTGGGTCTATGGTAGTAAACTGAAATCCCCTGATGATCAGATCAAAAAAGGAGAGGTCTTACACCATGGCATGCGCTTTCGCTCCGCATTGCTGGAAGGTCATCTGGAAATAATTGACCTGGAGTCATTTATGATTTGTCTAAACAATGGTCTGGGCAGTGCTAAAAGCATGGGATTTGGGCTCTTTTCAGTGGTTAAAACTTAAAATGCTAACCAAAAATCTTCATCAACTGCCTAAGGTCAGCGACAGGCTCAGCTACTTGTATATTGAGCATGCCAAAATCGATAAAGCTGACAAGGCAATTGCTGTCCATAATACATTCGGAGAGACTCCTGTTCCTTGTGCAGGGTTGACGTTGTTGATGCTTGGACCAGGTGTATCCATTACACACGCGGCCATAATGATTCTGGCAGATTGTGGCTGTCTGATAGCATGGGTTGGAGAGTATGCAGTGCGATTCTATGCCGCAGGCACCGGTGTCACCAGATCTGCCAGAAACATTATCAAGCAAGCTGAGTATTGGGCCGATCAGAATCTGCATCTAAAAATAGTCAGATCGATGTATGAGATGAGATTTCCCGATCCTCTGGATAAAAGCCTGAGCTTACAGCAAATACGTGGTAAAGAAGGCGTCAGGGTTAGAGACACTTATGCAAGACTATCCGAAAAGTACGGTATACATATGGAGAAAAGAGAGTATGATAGACAAGCCTGGCACAAGGCAGACCCCATCAATAAAGCCCTATCGGTTGCTAACTCGTGTCTTTACGGGATCAGCCATGCCGCGATTGTAGCCGCCGGTTATTCTCCTGCCCTGGGCTTTGTGCACACTGGGAAACAACTGTCCTTTGTCTATGATATTGCCGACCTGTATAAAATGGAGCTGTCTGTACCTGCGGCATTTGAAACCGTTGCCGGAGGAGTTCAAGACCTTGAAAGAAGAACCCGCATCACTTGCAGGGATATCTTCTACGCCTCCAATTTACTCAAAAGAATAGTATCCGATATGCATAAGCTCTTTGAACTTGATCCTGCGGATTTTAGCGATACTGATGACTATGCTATTGATATGTCTGCCCCGGGCGGTCTGTGGAATCCTCAAGGAGAAACCAGCGAGGGTGGGATACTATATTCAAATGAACCTCAAGAACCGGGGGACTAAAAAATGGTTGTAATACTCATGGAAAACGTGCCTCCGGGTTTAAAGGGTGAACTCAGCAGATGGCTCCTTGAACTCAAAGCCGGTGTCTTTTTGGGAAACGTCTCAAGCAGAGTAAGAGAAGAATTATGGCTCAAGGTCTGCTCTGAATCTCATGGGGGACCTTGTGTTCTGGTCTGGACCGCTCCCTGTGAGCAGGGTTTTAAAATCGAATTCTGGGGCGCCCCTTCGAAAGTGCCCACTTTATGGGAGGGACTTCAACTGGTAACAAAGCCTGCTAAGCCTTAATTGACCATGTGTATTCCCCACACGCGTGGGGGTGAACCGATCGTTCCGCTTGCTATCTCCATGCGGTGGACGTATTCCCCACACGCGTGGGGGTGAACCGGCAAGATATGATTCTGGCTTTCGTTTCATATCGTATTCCCCACACGCGTGGGGGTGAACCGAGCGCAGAATGGGCTGAAGCGGAATATAAGGAGTATTCCCCACACGCGTGGGGGTGAACCCTTGACCCCCAGCTCGCTCAGCAGTGCGCTATAGTATTCCCCACACGCGTGGGGGTGAACCGAATCCGATGTTATCCGGGTGGACGGTGCAGAAGTATTCCCCACA
>JAKLEY010000092.1 GCA_022711455.1 Candidatus Cloacimonadota bacterium | reverse complement strand
TTCCTCAGGGCTTTGGGATCTGCCTTGAGCCCGAAAGCCATGATCCCCAGGAGGATACCAAGGATATTGAGCGGGCGCAGGCTTTCTCCAAAGAAGGCGATCGAAAGCAGAATGGGCAGGATCATGGCGATCCGCATCGCACCCACGGAGAGGGATAAGCCATTGACCACAATGCACTTCTGATAGACCCAGAAATTGAACAGGAAGAAAGCTCCGGTCAGGATCCCAAAGCCGAGATCAAAAGCGCTGACGGCTCCGGGCTGCAGGCTGAAGGCGCTGAACAGACTTGCCACAAAGTAATTACCCAGAAAAACAGGCAGCAGGCTGAACTGTCCCTTGCGGCCGAAAAGCATCAGGAAATTGGCGATCAGGACAGAGCAGAGAACGCTGAGGAGGAGATAGAGCATTCAGTTACGGGTAGATGGTTTCCAAGTCCTCACCGGGTTTGAGGTAGCGCCACTGTTCGGCTTTTATCTCATAGAGCATGAAATCGGGATTGGAGGAATCTTGCCAGTAATTGTAGATAAAGGGCGCAAACTCTGCTATCTCATGCCTTAGCTCCTGATCCTGCACCACCTGAACGGTTCCGGAAATCCTCAGATAGCCGCTGAAATCCCCACTCTTTTGAGGGAGCAGTCATTCCAGATGTGGATTTTGCTGCCATTGAGCCACTTTGGAATCCTTGCTTCCGGTGGCTAAAAACAGCCTTTCGTCTTTGCAGATCAGGGTCATGGGCCTCAAGCGGGGCTGTTCATTTTCGATGCTGGCCACAGTCACAGCCTGGGTTTTAGTGAACAAATGCCAAAAATCCATACTATATCTCCTTTAAATGTGCAATATAACCGTCATTCCAGCGGAGGCTGGAATCCGGTACGGGCGCTCGCCGTAGCGCCCATGATAAGGCTGGTTTCCTGCCTTCGCAGGAATGACGATAGGGTGCATGAATGACGATAGAGCGCTGGAATGACGGGTGTTTCTTCATCTCGGAATCCCCATATCCCAGCTTTGTCAACACTCTGAGTCCCATCGGGACGCCATTTTAGATAGCTTTCGGGCGATTTCAGTATCTTACCAGAGTCCCTTCGGGACGACATTATAGATGTTTAATCATATCTAATATATACATGTTATACATATCAAATATGCCGTCCCTATGGGGCTCAAATGAATATTTATTATCAATACTATCTAAAATTCCGTCCCAATGGGACTCATCAAGCCATTTTCCACTACACCCAGGACCACCTGCTTCAGGGCTTCCCGATCCTCAAACTGCAGGCGGATGGGGATATAGGCCAGAAGGGCACGCAGTTCCTTGTGTAGTTCCAACTTCATCAGATCCTTCTGAGTGCAAATCAGACGGGTGATCTGCTGCTCTCTGCACCACTGCGTGATCTTGAGAATCTCGTTCTTATCCTGATAATTGTAATGATCGACAAAAATGAAGTGTTTAGAAATATTCAATCCCATTTGCCGTGCCAGAGCTTCAAAAGAGCCCGGAGACGCAATCGCGGAGATCAGAGCGGCTTTGCGTACTGATTCCAGAGCAATGGGATCTCCGCTGGGGGAGAGCAGTCCCAAGGGCAGGGCACGCGCGCAGAAAACGCGATCACAACGAGCTTTCAGCTTCTCCCGCAGGACCTCAAAATCCGGCTCTGCGGCTTTGGAATTGATGACAGCCACAAAGTTCCGTTTCAAACTCGAAAGCGGTTCCCGCAAATAGCCTGCAGGGATGGTCCAGCCATTGCCCAGCCCCTGTTCCAGATTGAAACTCACCAAATCCAGGTCATGGTAGAGCTTGCGGTTTTGCAACGCGTCGTCCAGAACCACCACCCGGGTTTCGGGATAGCGTTTGAGCAGCGCCAACACAGCCAGTTTGCGGTTTTTTCCAACGGCTACCGGAGTATCCGGAAGTTGAGTTGCCAGCATATAGGCTTCGTCTCCCAGTTCGGCAGCGCTGTCAAGCAGGCCTTCGGAGCCCCGCACGATATGCAGGCTGTGTTCATATCTGCCTTTATAACCCCGATGCGAGATAGCAGCCTTGATTCCGGCTTCGGAGAGCATTCTGACCAAGCTGATGGTGAGCGGGGTTTTGCCGCTGCCTCCGCTCACAATGTTTCCTATGCTGATCACGGGAACAGCGGCTTTGCTTTGCCTTTTTTCATCCCGCTGCAGTTTGTAAAGCACTATTTTGGAATATACTAAGGAAAGGGGATAGAGCATATAGCTTATCCCCGTCCTCTGTAAAAGGTGTTGGTTTATGAAGCTCTGCAGCCTCAAGGCTCGAGCGGCCTCAAACGCTGGTCGATCAGATCCACCAGGCGCTCTATATCAAAGGGTTTATACAATATATCCTGCAGGCCGTCCACTTTGGCGCGCACCAGCACGTGATTGGGGTCATAGCCGAATCCGGTCATCATGATCACGGGCAGGGTGCTGTCGTAGTCCTTGACACGCCAATAGAGCTCGTAGCCATCCATATCCGGCATGGCGATATCGGTGAGCACCAGATCGACGGTGCCTTTCATGATCTCTTGAATCGCGAGCAGTCCTGAGGAAAAGCCCATCACGTCCCAATCCGGACGCAACGCTTCCAGCTCCAGTTTCAGGTTGTAAACCAGTTCTTCTTCGTCGTCAACGATACAAATCACTCTTACCATTTGCATGTCAGATCCTTGGTGATGGTCTGGTAGATCTGGATGTATTTGGCGCGGGTTTGCTGCACCACTTCTTCAGGAAGTTCCGGCGCGGGCGGAGTCTTGTTCCAGCCCAGCCGGTCCAGATAATCACGCAGATATTGTTTATCAAAACTGAGGGGTGTTTCCCCGATCTGATAGGAATCACGATCCCAAAAGCGGGAGGAATCCGGGGTCAGCACTTCATCGATGAGGAGCACTTCGTTTCCGATCGTGCCAAATTCCAGCTTGGTGTCTGCCAGAATGATATTCTCGCCCCAAAGGCGTTCATGGGCATATTCATAGAGGATCAGGGAGTAATCCCGGATCTTTACAGCCAGCCATTCGTCCATCCGGTGCAGCATTTCACGGTAGCTGATGTTTTCGTCGTGACCGCTGTCGGCTTTGGTGCTGGGTGTAAAGAGCGGTTTGGGGAAGCGTTGGCTTTCCTTCATGTCATCCGGCAGCAGCATTCCGCCCACGGTTCCGTTCTTTTTATATTCACTCCAGGCGCTGCCGGTGATATAGCCCCGCACGATGCATTCGAAGGGGATCACCCGGGTCTTGCGCACCAGCATGCATCTACCCTGCAGATATTCCGCATAAGGCGCAAACTCAGCCGGAAGATCAGAGACCAGATCACTGATGAAGTGATTGGGCACCATATCTTTGGTGGCTTTGAAGAAATGGACCGAGATCCCGGTGAGGATCTTGCCCTTATCCGGGATCGGAGTGGGGAAGACCACATCAAAAGCGGAAATCCGGTCGCTGGTGACGATCAGGAGACTGTCTCCCAGATCGTAAATATCACGAACTTTGCCCTGCCAGCTGTTTTGCACAGCTTTCAGATTCGATAGGTTCTTATACATTGATTACCTCAACATTGTTTATATATAGATCATATATCACTTTGGCTTCATCGACCAGCGCCTTGTCCAAGGCCAGAATTTCGTTTGGCCGATGCAGATGCGGCAGAACCGGGAAATCCTGCCAATTATCGTTTATCCGTGCTGCCGCAAGTTGTCCTGCTTCGATCCGGTAGTCCGGCAGTTCGAAAGCCAGAGTCTTGCTCGCGATCAGGAAGTTCAGCCAGTTCCGATAGCGTTCGTGCAGTTCAATGCTATCTTTAAAGAGCTCGGCTTTTTCAAATTCCAGATCGCGGTTATAATGGTCAAATTGCTTCTGAAGCAGCTTCAGTACTGTGTCAGATGGGGTCAGATAGCTCTCGAAGAGCAGTTTCTCCAGCTTTGATAAATCCCTTGCTTGTTCGGATTCCTTTTCCACACTCAGGTTCAGACACCAGCCACGGCAGATATCCTGTTCAAATTTGGCGCAGGGAAAGTCACCCGTCTCACAATATGGCAATTTCAGGATACGCGAGAGGCTGTCGATGAAATCAGCCAGGAAAAAACGGCTGCGGAAGGGACCCAGATAGAGCCAGTCCTCAACGGTGTGCTCTGTGATCTTCACAAAAGGGAAAACCGCCGCGTTTAACGCCAGATAGACATAGTCCCGGGGAGGGAAGAGCTGGCTTTGCATCAGAGGGCTGTGGAGCTGTAAAAATGCTTTATAATGACTCAAAGCTTCTATCCCGGATGAATCTTCGGTGTAGAGAACGGTGTCTGCCTGCTCGAACAGTTCCGCCCAGTCCCGCTCGGTTTCGCTCAGCTTTTCCAAAAAAAGCACCCGCTTGAGATGGATAGCTGAATAAGACGCATACAAAGCCTCATCGCCCTTTAAAAAGGCGAAAAATCCCCAGCCCCTGGAGAGGCTGGCAGGCTTTATCTGTAAAGCTTCGGAGAGCAAAATCTTCTTCATCTGAGCCATAGTTTTTACAGCTTGGCTTTATGTCAACAGATTAGTGCTCACTTCAGTTTGAGCAGGAGCATCAGCAGAAAATACCCGGCTACCATTACAGCGGCAGAGATCCCGAACGCGAGGTAGAAATTGACCTGCCGTTTGAGCAACTGGGGGAAGATCACAAAGAAGAGCAGGGAGGGCAGCACCAGCCAGAAGATATCTCCGGAAAGAGCGCTGATCTGTTTGGTATCCTTGGTTTCCAGCCAGATCCACAGGATCGCAATGAAAGAAACCAAAGGCAAAGAGGCAAAGATCGAACCCAGGAGGGTGCTGCGCTTGGAAAGCTCACTCACCAGCACGATCAGGAAAGCCGAGACGGCAACTTTGAGAGCATAATAGATCATGCGATGATCCCTCCACCCAGCAGCAGATCGTCCTGATAGAGGACAACAGCCTGACCGGGTGTGATCGAGAGCTGAGGCTCGTCAAAGACCAGCTCCAGAGCTTCTTTGCCAGCTATTTCTAAAGGGGTAATAAGACAGGGAGCGGCATCGTGACCCAGCCTGATCTTGGCACTGGCTTTGAGGGGAGAGTCCAAACCCGGGATCGAGACCCAGTTCAGCTCGGTGGCAATCAGCCTGTCGTGCATTAGCAATTCCTTGGGTCCCACCACCACACGGTTTTGAGCGGCATCGATCCGAATGATATAGTAAGGCTCCGGCATCCCGCTGAGCCCCAGGTTCTTACGCTGACCGATCGTGTAGTGGATCAGGCCGCGGTGAGTGCCTAAAACTTTGCCGTTCGGATCAACGATCTCTCCCGGGCTGAAGGTGCCATCCGCAAAAAGAACCGAGTAGTCATCTGTTTCCAGAAAGTCCTGGCTCTCTTTTTTGGTGGTGAGATACTCATAGCCCCGGGCGCGCGCAAAATCGCGGATCTCTTCCTTGCGCAGGGCTCCCAGAGGGAAGAGGCTGGTCCGGATCTGCTCCTGAGCTAGAAAAGCCAGAAAATAGGATTGATCCTTGGTGAGGTCTTTGGCTTTGCGGATCTGCCAGCGTTGGCTGCCTTCATCAAAGTCTTTGCGAACGTAGTGTCCGGTGGCAAAGAAGTCGAACTGCAGTCCCATTTCCTTGGCGCGTTGTGGCAAAAAGCCGAATTTCATGCGCTGATTACAAAAGATGCAGGGATTGGGGGTCTTGCCATCCAGATAGGTGGCACAGAAATAATCCAGGACCTTGCCCTTGTACTCCTGCTGCAGCCTGATGATGTGGTGCTCTATCCCCAGCTGAGCGCAGGCTTTGCGGGCTGCTTCCAGATCGTCTGCCTCGCCGGGACCGAAACATCCGCTTTTGGTGGACTCCGTGATCGGGATGGACGGATCCCAGATCGACATTGTGATCCCGGTCACTTCATAGCCCTGATCCATCAGGATCAACGCGCTCATGGTGGAATCGATCCCACCGCTCATACCCAGGGCAACTCTTGTTTTCATCCGTGAACCTCCATAAAGCTTTCTAAGCGGAGCAGAGTGCGGGAATCCACTGCCTCCGGCTGATCCCCTTCCAGGGTCAGGAAGGGAAGTGGGATATGCCGCTTCAGCAAGATGTTATCGATCTGCAGATGGCAGAAGGATTGGGTGTAGCTCACCACGGCTTCGATCTTGCGCAGGCTGAGCTGGGTTTTGATGTCCTCCAGCCGTTCCCGGATGCTGTAGGGATAGGTGTAGAGCAGATACTGATCCAGAATATCCTCCTGCAAAGTGGGCATGGCAAACTGGCGTTGCACCTCGTTGAAGACGATCTCTCCTCCCAGCTTGTGCAGGGTGTCATAAAGATCTTTATAGATAGGCGGAACCCCCAGATAGGCCAGACGCAGCCTGGGTTTGAAGGGGTCTCTTCGCGCGGCTGTTTTCATGAATTGATCCAGCTCCTCTTCAAATCTATCGGGATCGCCCTGAAAATCTGAGGAATTGACCAGCCAATAGTGATTCTCCAATCCGCTCACCAAGCCTTCCTTCCAGGTCCAGCGGTCGAGCTCTGCCAGTTTGAGCCGGATCTGGTCCAGACGCTGTTTGGCTTTCTGGGTCTGGCTGCGGCTCACTCCATAATGCTCTTCCAGCTTACGGATCTCCCTGTCCAGTTCAGCTCTGTCCCGCTCCGGGGGAAAAGAAAAGTGCCAGATCTTGAAGCCATCCTCGGCAAGGATCTCCAGCAGGGATTGAGAATTGGCACAATCCCCCTGAACCACACCCAGCACTTCATCCGCTTTGATGGAATGTGCCGCGTGGTAATTGCCCTTGATCCAGCTGCAGATGGTGCGGGGAAAGCCCTTGAGTTCAGCGTTGTAGACGTGTTCGGGGGCGTTTCCGGTGACGAAGACATTATTCAGATCCAGCGGTTTGTGTCCCGCGGCAAAGACTACTTCCACCGGAAATGAGGTCGTGAAGGCGATTGTCTTACTCATAAGCTTCCTCCAGATATTCGTCCTCGAGCGAGGCCAGAAGCTCCTGGCAAGCAGCGATCTCAGCTTCCAGTTCGCTCATTTTCGTTTGCAGTGAGCTTAAGTAAGCCGGATCGCTGTAGGTGGCGGAATCTGCCAGCTGCAGATGAACAGAGTCCAAATCCAGCTTCAGGCTTTCCAGCCGGCTGTTTTCCTGATCCATGTTCTTCTGGATCTGTTCCAGAAACCAGGGGTTCTTCTTCTTTTTCTTTTCGCGAGGGATGGCCTTTTCCCTCTGTGCCTCAGGAACCGCAAAGGAGAGCTCGATCGCGCTTTGGAGGTCCTCAGTGCGCTCGTAGATCGTGTTGAAAAGCTGATGGTCTGAGTCCAGTTGTTTATTGAAAACCCAGTATTTGGTAGCTAATTCACCGATAAAAAAACGATCGTGAGAGACGAAGACGATGGTGCCGGAATAGTCCTGCAGCGCGCTCAGCAGGCTATCCGTCATCTCGATGTCCAAATGATTGGTGGGCTCGTCCAGGATCAGCAGATTGGGTCTCTGGTGGATCAGAATGCAGAGGTAAAGCCGGGATTTTTCGCCTCCGGAGAGGACGGAGACCCGCTTTTCGACCTCGTCACCCCGGAATCCGAATCTGGCCAGCCAGGACAGCACATAGCCTATTGGTTCCAGCGGAACCAATTGCCAGAGCGTGTCTTGCACGGTCAGGCTTTCATCCAAAGAGATCTGATGCTGATCATAATAGCCGATCTTGAGGCTGGCTCCGATCTTCAGACTGCCGGAAAGAGGCACGCGCTCTCCCAAAAAGAGCTTGAGCAGGGTGCTTTTGCCACAGCCGTTGGGTCCGATGATACAGATTCTATCCTGATAGTGCGCCCAGAGATTGATCTTTGTGGCCAGCACCAAAGACCGGTCTATGCCAAAGCTAAGATCATGGAGCACAAAGACATCATTCCCGCTTCTGCCGGTGGATTCGATGTTCAGTTTATGTTGCCGGTTTGCGGCTGGAGCAGTGATCCGCTCCACTTTCTGCAGTTGTTTGAGCCGGGATTGAGCTTGCTTGGTCTTCTGTCCTGCCATGTTTTTGGCAATGAAAGCCTCGGTGTTTTCGATCCATTTCTCCTGGGCTTTGGCAGCTTTTTCCTGTGCCGCACGGGCGATCTCATCGGCTTCCTTGAAGGAACTGTAATTGCCTTTGGTGACGTGTAAGCGCTGATCCCGCAGGAGCCAGATGCTGTTTACGGTGTTATCCAGGAACTGACGATCGTGCGAGACCACCAGAAATGGCTGCTCCAGACTGGAGAGATATTTTTCCAGCCAGTTGATCATGGCAATATCCAGATGGTTGGTGGGCTCGTCCAGGATCAGTAAATCAAAGGGGGCCAGCAGAATAGCCGCCAGGCAGATCCGGGTCTGCTCTCCGCCGCTGAAATCCCTGATCTGCTTGTGCCAGGTCTCTTCCGGAAAACTGAGGGAGGTCAACACATATTTGACCTGGTTGTCAAAATCATAGGCACCCAGATCGTGGTAGAGCTCCACCGCTTGATTCAGCAGGGTCTCCGTGCGTTCGTCATGACTGCTTTGTAGCGCTGTAGACAGCTCTTCGATCTCCCGGTTGAGACGCACGAAATCGGGACGCGAACTCCGGATGTGCTCGATCATCACCAGATCCGGATCGAGCTTCATGGATTGCGGCAAATAGGCAAGACGCGCCTTCCGGGCACGGATCACCGTACCTTCCGAGGGGGGCAGCTGTCCCAGCATGATCTTGATCAGGGTCGATTTGCCACAGCCGTTGGGGCCGATCAAACCGATCCTGCTGTTATGCTCGAGACTGCAATTAATGTTTTTGAGGACGTAATTGGCAGAGAATTCCTGCCCGACCTCGATCACCTGAATCAAACTCATTTATTATCCCGTAGAGCAGCATGCCGATGCTGCTGAATTATTTACGTTTTTCCGTAGAGCAGCATACCGATGCTGCTGAATTATTTACGTTTTTCCGTAGAGCAGCATACCAATGCTGCTGAACTGTATTTTTTTATTAGCAGGATTAGGCATCCTGCTCTACCTGATGATACTTTGCAGACAAGCCTCTGCTGTCAATTAAATAAAATAATCCTTGTCAAAAAATCCGTCTATAATTTTATGACGCCACCGGCTCGGGATGTAGCGCAGTCCGGCTAGCGTACCTGAATGGGGTTCAGGTGGTCGCAGGTTCAAATCCTGTCATCCCGACCAGTATTTTAAAGAAAGC
>JAKLEY010000091.1 GCA_022711455.1 Candidatus Cloacimonadota bacterium | reverse complement strand
TCGCGGTTGGCAAGGCGATCATGCAGCAGATCAATAGCGGTGTTTTGGGGGATGACATGCACCATTATGCCATGGCGCTGACAGCAGCTGCCACTGATGCCAGGATGGGGGGCTGCCCTCTCCCCGTGATCAGTAACACCGGAAGTGGAAATCAAGGTCTGTCCATCACCCTGCCCATCATTGCCGTGGCAGAAAAACGGGCTTGCAGCGAAGAACAACTCTTGCGGGCACTCACCATGGGGCACTTGGTTTCGGTCCATATCAAATATAAGGTCGGAGTTCTTTCTTGCCTGTGTGGATGTTTATCCGCAGCCTGTGGGGCTGCCTGCGGGATAATCAGCTTGCTGGGGGGTGACTTCCCGCAAATGGAATACGCGATCAAGAATATGATCGGCAACACGGCAGGTATGGTCTGTGATGGGGCCAAGGAAGGCTGTTCCCTAAAAGTTGCAACCAATACCAGCGCGGCGGTTCAGGCAGCTCTGTTGGCCCTCAGCGGTATCTGCATCTCTGCCAATGACGGCATTATCACAGGTGATATAGAAGACACGATTTCCAATCTGGCAGAATTCGTTAACCAGGGCATGAACAATGCCGATCAGACAATCTTGAATATCATGATAAACAAAAAATAGAGGAGACTATGACCACGGACAACTTCAGCAGCATCAAACTTTCCAATATCCTGCCTCCCAAACCGGATTTTGAGCATGGTATCCGCAGGGCTCCGGACAGGGGTTTGACCCTGACCGCGCACGAGATGGAATTGGCTCTCAGCAACGCTTTGCGCTATATTCCCCAAGAACTGCATGCCACTCTGGCACCGGAGTTTTTGGAGGAGCTAAGGACCATGGGCAGGATCTACGGCTATCGCTACCGTCCTCAGGGCAGGATCTTTGGGAAGCCGATAGATGAATATGAGGGTATTGTGCAAGCGCGTGCCATGCAGGTCATGATCGATAACAACCTCGATTTTGAGATAGCTTTATATCCTTATGAGCTGGTCACTTATGGGGAAACCGGACAGGTTTGCCAGAACTGGATGCAGTATCAACTCATCATGCAATACCTCAGAAAGATGCGCGAAGACCAGACTTTGGTGGTCGCCTCAGGGCATCCGCTGGGCCTCTTTCCATCACGTCCGGAAGCACCCAGAGTGATCTCCACAAACGGTCTGGTGATCGGGAAATGGGATAATCCGGATGATTTCAAACGGCTGACCGCTCTGGGAGTGGCAAATTATGGTCAAATGACTGCCGGGGGCTGGATGTATATCGGGCCTCAGGGAATCGTGCACGGCACTTATATCACACTTCTGAACGCGGGACGAAAATACCTCGGGATACCGGTGGACCGTGATCTTGCGGGAGTTCTTTATATTTCAAGCGGTCTGGGTGGGATGAGCGGAGCTCAATCCAAGGCAGTCGAAATTGCCGGTGGGATCGGTGTGATCGCCGAAGTCGACTATAGCAGGATCGAGACCAGACACAGCCAGGGCTGGGTCTCAAAAGTCTCTGCCAGGCTGGATGAAGTCTTTGCCTGGGTCGATGCAGCCCGTATCACCGGAAAACCTTTGTCAATTGCTTATCACGGCAATATCGTGGATCTGCTGGACTATATCGACAAACACAACATCAAGGCAGAGTTGATCTCTGATCAAACCTCCTGCCATGCCGTGTATGAAGGTGGCTATACCCCTGCCGGTTGCGGATTTGAGGAAGGACGCCAGCTGATCGCGCGTGATCCCGAATTGTTCAAACAAAAGGTGGATGCTTCCCTGAAACAGCATTATGAGGTCATCAAACGGCTCTGTGCCAAGGGCTCGCGCTTTTGGGACTATGGCAATAGTTTTATGGCCTCGGTCTTTGACGCGGGTGTTTCAGAGATCGCTGCCAATGGTGTCAACACTTCTGAAGGCTTTATCTGGCCTTCCTATGTGGAAGACATCATGGGTCCCCTGTGTTTTGACTTTGGTTACGGACCCTTCCGTTGGGTCTGTCTCTCCCGCAAAGATGAAGATCTGCGCAAGACAGATCTTGCTGCCAAAGCTCTGATCGATCCCAAACGGAATGCTATGGACCGGGATAATTATTACTGGATCGACACAGCCGAGGACAACAAGCTGGTTGTTGGAACCAAAGCCCGCATCCTCTATGCGGATGAAGAGGGCCGGATCAGGATCGCGCTGAAATTCAACGACATGGTGCGTTCCGGCGAGATAGGACCCGTGATGCTGGGAAGAGATCATCATGACGTCTCAGGAACGGATTCTCCCTTCCGGGAAACTGCCAATATCAGGGATGGATCAAACGTGATGGCTGATATGGCCACCCATTGTTTTGCGGGAAACATTGCCCGCGGCATGAGCCTGGTCGTTCTCTCCAACGGGGGAGGGGTGGGTATCGGACGCTCTGTCAACGGAGGTAACGGGATTGTTTTGGATGGAAGTGAATATATGGATTCAGTCTTGCGCTCAGCTCTGTCCTGGGATGTGATGGGAGGAGTGGCTCGCCGGAACTGGGCTCGCAATCCGAACGCTTTGCAAACCGTGAGCCAGTGGAATAAAGATCATGCGCATCAGGGTCACATCACGCTACCCGAACCCATCGACGAGACCTTGATCAAAGCTCTGCTGAGCAAAGGATAAAGGAGTCTCAATATGCTGAGTCAACTGGTCAAAACCATGAAAGCCGCCGGTCTGTCAGAACCGGTTATCAAAACATTCAGTGCCTATTATCGAAAACTGGAGCAGGGACAGCGGGGTATGATCAGTTCAGCTGAGATCAGCCCCCCCGCGGCATCCAATCTGGTGGAATACGAAGATATCAGGCTGGGGGGTGAATCACAGATCCTTAAAAGTGTGGTCACGATCAGGCTGAATGGGGGGCTGGGCACTTCCATGGGCTTATCCAAAGCCAAATCTCTGTTGCCGGTCAAAGGCAATATGACTTTTCTGGATATCATCGCACGCCAGACCTTGACGCTCAGAGCCAGCTCGGGATATGACGTTCTTCTGCTGCTCATGAACAGCTTTATCACCGAGGCGGACAGCCTGGATTATCTGAAGAAATATCCTGATCTGGCCAGACAGGATCTGCCTCTATCCTTTGTTCAAAACAAGTTTCCCCGCATCCGGCAGGATAATCTCCAGCTTTTTGAATCCACGGATAAGGAGAAGAGCTGGAATCCACCGGGGCACGGAGATCTTTACGCCGCGATCACCAAGGATAATCTTCTGGATCGTTTGATCGAAGCCGGCTATCGCTATGCCTTCGTTTCAAATTCAGACAATCTGGGAGCTATCGTGGATACCGCGATCCCGGTCTATATGGAAAAGAACAATGTTCAGTTTTTAATGGAGGTCTGCAGACGCACACCCTCTGATAAAAAGGGAGGACACCTCAGTGAAGACAACAGGGGTCAGCTGCTTCTGCGTGAGATAGCGCAGTGCCCTGAGGATGAATTGGAGCAATTCCAGGATATAGAATATTATAAATACTTCAACACGAACAACCTGTGGATCGATCTCAAAGCTCTGCAATGGCAGCTGATCACAGGGGACGGTATTATGTTGTTGCCTCTGATCATCAATCCCAAGACGGTGGACGGAGTGCCTGTCTATCAGTTGGAAACGGCAATGGGTGCGGCGATCAGTGTCTTTAACAATTCCAAAGCGCTGGTGGTTCCCCGCAGCCGTTTTGCCCCTGTAAAAAAGACCTCAGATCTGCTCTCGATCTGGTCCGACGCTTACGAATTGGGTGAGCAGTATCAGTTGGGACTCAAACGGGGTTTATCCATTCCCCCGAAAGTGGAATTGGACGAAAGATTTTACGGGACGATAGACAAGATGCGAAGCCGTTTCGCGCTTGGCGTGCCCTCGCTGTCCGGCTGCAAAGAGCTTACGATCGAGGGTGATGTCTCTTTCGGTGAGGAAGTGATCTGTGAAGGCAGAGTTCACATCAAAGCAGAGGTACCGACTCTGATCAAAAGTCGGTTTTTAACAGGTGATATCAGTTATTGAAGCAAGCGATAATGGCAGATCGATTGAATCTGCGATCCTAAAAGGGAAGAAATATGGTCTCCAAAGCAGTTAAGATCCGATTGGGAGTGTTTCTCGTGATCGGAACAGCATTGATCCTGCTCTTTGTGGCTCTTGTGGTGGGCAATAAATTGATCGAACGCCGGGATGTCTACTACATCGAGTTTGAGAATTCATCCATTGCAGGTTTGCAGGTGGGGGGAGCAGTCAACTATCAGGGTATCAAGGTCGGCAGAGTTGATAACGTCCGCATCAATCCCAAAGACGTAACCAAGATCATTGTGGAGATCAGCATCGAAGCCGGAACACCAATTAAAAGCGACACCGAGGCAGTCCTGATCTTTGTGGGGATCACCGGAGTGAAAGCTATCGAGCTACGCGGAGGCACCAATCAGGCTCTCACTTTGAAACCCAAAGCATACATCAAACGCGGAGCTACCGCTCTGGACGATTTCTCCGGACGAGCAATTTCAATTGCTGACAAGATCGACGAAATTGCTTCAAATCTGAGCAAACTGACTGATGAGGAAAACCGTAACAACATTGCTGCAATTCTGCGCCAATCCAGCTTGCTGATCCAGGACACCAGAGCGAATTTGACCACAACCATAAACAGCATCAATAAGATCTCGGGGGATATTGCCCAGGTCACAGGAGAATTTGCGGGACAAATGAGTGGAATGGGAGCCAATCTGAGCAAAAACATGGATAAACTCACAGACAGCACCACCCGCAACATAGATCTGATCTCTTCTCATGCCACCGGTAGTTTGGACAGCCTGACCCTCACCACCAGAAATTCCATCGTGCAACTTACAAACTCGCTGGATACAGATATGAACACCTTGATCGATAATCTGAACACCACCATTCTTGAAGTAAATAACCAAACTCAAGCTCTATTGAAGGACACCAGATTCCAGATCAATAATGTGGGCACGAATTCCGATGCCATGATCCTGGAGACTACCAAGCAGATCACAGCTATCAGCAACAACATCAACCAGTCATTGGTCACGACCAACGCGCTTCTGGCTTCTCCCGGATTTGAAAACGTGATCAAAAACGTGGGTGAATTGGCTGGAAAGCTCTCTGAGACGGATATGAAACTGCTCGTGTCAGAGCTATCCACCACCGTCACTAAAGCCGGAAGCCTGATCAGCAATCTGGATCGAACTCTCCTACGCAGCCGCAGCAATCTCTATGAGATGATCGAATCCCTGCGCGAAGCAAGTGAAAACCTGAACGACTTTTCCAAGCAAATCTCCGACACCCCCTCGATCTTGTGGCGGAGTAACTGATAATGGAGCATATTATGAAGATCATCGGCCGCTACCTCATCATGGGATTTGCACTTGGACTTATACTCTTGACCAGTGCCTGTTTTCCTAAGCTTGTCAAAAATGAGACCCAGTATTATGTCCTGGATTATCTCAAGGCCACCGAACGACCGGCTCTGATCCAGAAAGAACCAAAACCTGTGACTCTGGAAGTCTATGAGACGGATGTTGCCAGAGCCTACAGCCGCAATCAGATCGTGATCCGCTCCGATCAGTTCCAGATCAGTTATCTGGAGAACGATATCTGGGCAAACCGGCTCACCGATGCCATTCCTAATCTGCTGGTGGCCAGATTAAGAGCGTATAACATTTTCAAGAAGGTGGACCGTGACACCGGAGAAGCAGCCCCGAATTACTATCTTGAAACATCGGTGATAAATCTGGAAAAGATCATGGATGACCCTATCCCAAGAGCTCATTTAAAGATGGAGTTTGTTCTGCGGGATGCCAAGACCTCGCAGGCACTTATGTCTTACAAAGGAGATGATTCACGTCCCCTGCCCGATGATTCCACGGTCTATTTTGTGCAGGTGATCAATGAACTGATCATGGAGGAGACGGATATTTTCGCGGCTCGCTGTATCTCGTTTCTGGAAGGTAAAACCCTTTACGATCTTAGGCCTGACGGTGAACTGAGCAAAGCGGAAGACCTCTACTACGAACGGATCGAGAACAAGCAGGAAGCTTATACCACAGGGGAATTGCTGATCAATCTGCGCAGCCGCACCAATCAGGAATTGTACTATTATTACAGTCCAAGAGATGAGGTGCTGGCCAGCGATAAAGACACCGGAGTCTTTGGAGAAGTATTGACCCTGCCTGCCGGGTTTTACACGATTCGTCTGGGTGAGAACCAGGAGATCGGCTTTGAGGTGGAAATCAAACAGCAGATGCGAACTGTGGTCGATAAACCACTCTGGAGTGAGCTGAGCGTGTTGATCATTGATGAAAGCCGAAACCGGGTCAGGATGGGTTATGACATCTACCAGAAAAACCCGGATGACTTTGGATATCTCCTGTATTCCCAAGCATATTCTGTCGGCGAAGACGAGGTGGCAGAAGAAGACAAGGTTTGGATCCTGCCCCCGGGGGACTATCTGATCAAGCTGGGTGGCGGATTCTGGACCGATCTGCGTGATTTTGCCACCGTGTCGCTCTACAAGGGCAGGAATAAAACGCTCACGGTCGTTGTGGATCCCTCCGGAGAGGGAACTTATATGATAGGTGCCGGGGTGATTGACGATGACGGATTACTTGCCAGAGGCAGTAAGATACATCGGGGTGCGGTTCACACCAATATCAGCCTCTCGCAAAAGAATTCGATCGCGCAGCAGGAATCGGTAAACAGCTTCAATCTGGCTGCCCAGTTTGATAACGCGATCAATCTCCAACCCGGGAGTTTTGATTACTCGATGCGCAGTCTCTATGATCTGGGGATGAATCTGACTACCGGCAACGATTTTCGGATCTCTCTGGACGGCTGGTCACTGAAAAACACGCTGCTGTTCACACCCTTCACCAGCCATGATTATAAGAATTTCGGCTTATACGGACGCGCGGATCTGAACACTCATTTTTTTGATGAATATCTATATTTTCAGGAACCCAGAAACATAATCATGCTGGATCAGGCGGGGGATACTCTCTCCGTGGACCTGAACGCGAGCCAGATTCGCAGCAAAGTCGCGCTTTATCCTCTCCGGCTTAAAGAAGGCAGCGGAATCACCTACAGGTTTATCTTCACTCCCAATATCCAGCTGGGCTTGAGGGGTGGATACGGTTGGCAGCAGGAACTCAAGCGCAGGGCTTTTACCTACGTGAAATCCTATGATAACCCCATGGATGGTTTGAGCTATGAACTATATCGTGAAGAGGGTGATAAGATAGCCAACGGGATAGAGAGCACTGTCATTTTCTCCGCGCTGAACGTTTTCAAATTTCTCACAGTAAACTCAACTCTGGATATCTTGTTTCCCATGGGCTCAGGAGACAAGGCTGCCAAGTATGAAAGTAACAACCGCTTTAACATCAGGCTATTCCGCAACATTTCCATTGACGTGAAAGCCAATTTGATCTACGACAAGGATTACAAGGATTATCTGCTCTACGACTACAGCACTTTCCTTAGATTATCACTGTTCTACTGAGTATGCCTCATAAGCAAGTATCGATTCAGGCTAAGACATTGCAGCTCAAAGGCGGGATCACTTCCCCGGTGATTCCGGAGCTCACCGGGCTTGCGATCCGATTAGTCAAGACTCATGGAGTCACTGAGATCGATCTGGCAGAAGTGAGTGCCATGGACAGCGCCGGAGTGGCACTGCTGGACGAATTGCAAAGTCTGGCCGCGGCCAGATCAGGTTTGATCCTGGTGAAGGGTGCCAAGCCCGAGATCCGCGCGATAATCGAGACGTTCAGTTCCCTGGCTTTAGCCCCGGAAATTCCATCGAAACCGGTAGGTTTTTGGGAAGACCTTGGTGATAGATTTATCCTGGGACTCGGGGAAGCCTATGAAGCATTGTTGCTGGCCTCAGAGGTCTTCTACTGGTCCTTGATCGGAATCGTGGATCACCGCAGCGCGCGTAAGGGCTCTCTGACTCAGCAAGCCTACATCCTGGGTGCGTCTGCCTTGCCCATCGTAGCCTTACTTTCGTTCATTATCGGGTTTATTCTGTCGCTTCAATCAGGGGTTCAGCTCCGCATTTTTGGAGCGGGGATCTATCTGGCAGATCTGCTCTCACTAACTTTAGTCCGGGAGATGGCTCCCATCCTCACTTCCATCATTGTGGCGGGACGCAGCGGCTCATCGATAGCCTCGGAAGTGGCCACCATGAAGGTCACTGAAGAATTGGACGCGCTCAAGATGATGGCGCTCAATCCCCTGCGCTATGTGATCGTGCCCAAGATGCATGCCATCACCCTGGTGATGCCGATCCTGGTGGCATTCTCCATCCTGATCGGTATGATGGGGGGTGCCATGATCGCCATAGGTTATCTGGATATTCCCCTGGATGCCTTTATCAAACGCAGTGTTGATATTCTGGAGCTCAAGGATTTTGTGATCACCTTCGTTAAGAGCAGCATCTTTGCCTGGGTGATCGTGATCATCGGTTCACATTACGGCTTCCAGGTGAAAGGCGGAGCCGAGGGAGTCGGCAGAGCCACCACGATCTCTGTGGTAGCTTCGATCTTCTCCGTGATCATCATAGACGCGATCTTTAGCCTGTTATATCTATGAGCTTCACGACGGAACCCATCATTCAGGTCAAAAACCTCGTTGCCAAGTATGGTGATAAAACCATTCTGGAAGATATCAGCGTCGATTTTATGCCTGGTTGTGTGAACGTGATCCTGGGTGGCAGCGGCTGTGGCAAAACCACTCTTCTGCGCAATATCCTGCGCCTGGAAGAGCCCTTTGCGGGCAGCGTCAGGTTCTGGGGTGAAGAGATCACCACCATGGATGAAAGGCAGTATAATGATCTGCTCAAGAAAACCGGTATGCTGTTCCAGAACGGAGCCATGCTCAATTCCATCTCTGTTTTTGAAAACATCAGCATACCCCTTGAACAACACACCAAGCTCTCCCCGGCATTGATCAAGCGCATGATCCGCTCCAAGTTGTCTCTGGTGCATCTGGATGAGGCGATCTATCTGCTACCCTCCGAACTATCCGGAGGCATGCGGAAGCGTGCAGCTCTGGCCAGGGCGATCATTATGGATCCTCAGATCCTGTTTTGTGACGAACCCTCAGCCGGGCTTGATCCTGAGACTTCCGCCAATCTGGATGAACTGATCCTTGATCTGAAGAACCAGCTTAAAATGACCATGGTTATTGTCACCCATGAGCTTGCCTCGAT
>JAKLEY010000090.1 GCA_022711455.1 Candidatus Cloacimonadota bacterium | reverse complement strand
CTCAAGCTGATCGAGAAAGCTCCAATCTCCATGATCTCTCCTTTTCTATACAAACTAAGCGGGCAAACCCTGCATGCAAGTTTAGTGTACGGGCGCTCGCTGTAGCGCCCATCCCAGGAATACATTGCAAACCGTAGATAGGCGGTACAGCGACCGCCTGTACTACCCAGTACCAGCGCTCGCTGTAGCGCCGATGCGACGACACACTGCAGTTAGTTCGGAAGGATTCCGAACCCACCGTAGAGCAGCATACCGATGCTGCTGAGATAATATACTATCAGTCAAGCAGGAATGGCATCCTGCTCTACACCATCAGGAATGCTGCAGGCACGCCCCCGGCACGCTGCAGGCACAACCGTGCCTGCAGCGTGCCGGGGGCATAGCTGAGGCTTCGGTTTTAGCTACGGGATAATTCTGTTGCACCTTATATGTTCTCTGATGGTAATCACTTTCACAGGATTTGGGACAGGCACCAAAAAGTCATTGACAAATCCATCCTCAAACAGAATATAGATTTTTGAAAATGAATTGGAGCCTATCATGTATATAGATCACAGATACCAAGTCCTCGAAAGCCTGGGAACGGGCTCCTGGGCAAATGTGTTCAAGGTGCAGGACATCCGCACAGGAAAGCTTTACACTTTGAAGCTGTTTCAATATCTGCCTTCTGAGGAGCTCTATGCCCGGTTCAGCGCGGAAGAGATGCATCACATCACCAAGATCGAGCATCCCAATCTCTGCAGAGTGGTCGATTTCGGGCATGTGGGAGATCATGTCTATTACATCAGTGACTATTTTGAAGGCTCCCCTCTGACCAATTTCAGGTTTTCCAAAACCAAGATCGACATGCTCTATGACATCATAGTACAGACATCCTACGCTCTTCACGCCTTACACACGCAAAATATCATTCACAAGGATCTCAAGCTTGAGAATGTGCTTTATCACGTTGAAGGCAAAAAAGTGGAGATCCGTTTGATCGACTATGGCTTTACCAAGGTTGATCCCTTGAAGGAAAACCAGCTGGTATCCGGCACTATTCCCTACATTGCTCCGGAAATCTACACCGGAAAGGCTCCCGACAAAGCCAGCGATTTCTACGCTCTGGGTGTGATCCTATATCGTTTGTGTACCGGCAGCTTCCCCTTTAATCTCGATCAGATCAACGCTTTGATCAATGGCAACCAGCAATATTTTATCCCAACCTTCCCCTCTGAGCTGAATAAAGACCTTCCGCTGCCTCTGGAGAAATTCATTCTGAAGCTACTGGAACGCAACCCGGACAACCGTTTCAGTTCCAGTGAGGAAATGATCAGCTATATCAACAGGATCCAGAGCAAGGACTATCCTTTCTCGACCTCATGGTCCATTGTTAACACCCTCAGATTTAACAGCTATATCGTGCGGGAGAAGTATTCGCATCAGCTGATGGATTTCATTCCGGCGCTGGAGGCGGGAAACGGAAAGATAATCTCCCTCATCGGTGGTGACGGACTTGGCAAAGACAGCATCCTTTCACTCTTCAGATATCATCTTCTGGGAGGCGGTTACTTTCTGTTCGACTACAACTGCACCAAGCTCGATCATGAAGCCTTTTTTGCCCTGATCAAGGAGTATCTGCAATCGCTGAGTCAGAAGGAACTGGGTTCCGATCCCAAGCTGTCTCAGATCTCAGCAAAATTCAAGCGTTACCTCTTTGAATCTGAAAAGGATGCCAAAGGTGTGAGCCAATCTCAGAATGAACTGATGGCAGATTTTGAGGCAGTGAAAACACTCCTGGGAGAATTGGCAGAACGTAAACCTATTATATTCATCATCAGAGACTTCCAGTTTGTCCATCGCCATACGATCGATTTTATCAATTTTATCTCCCCCTTCCTGGTTCAAAACAGGATCATGGTGGTGCTAAGCTGTAATGATTTCAACAAGGTACGCCAGATTGAGCATACCATTCTGCTCAACATTCCCGCCCTCAGCCTGCATGAGGCTGCAGAGTACATTCGCAAGCTGCTCAATCTTTCTCCTCCTGCGGATTTCGTGAACGCGCTGTTCGAACGAAGCGCCGGCAATCCTTTCTTCATCAGAGAACTTCTGGTGGATCTCATTTTAAAACGCAAGATCAATTACGGAGATAAGATCGAAGCCGGCGTTGTCCCTGAATTTCCTGCTCAACTGTTTGATTTCCCCATGCCCAATCGACTGCTTCACTCCATCTATTCCAGAATGAGCCACGTGACCGCGATAAACTATGGTCACCTGCAGAAACTCTCAATAGTGCAGACTCCGCTCAGCCGAGAATTGATCATTCATATTCTGGGACTGGATGACATCGAACTCTACAATTTGATCAATGGCAGCGTAATGGGTGAAGTGCTGCTTAAGCAAGGGAAGAACTATTACTTTTGCTTTGCGGAAGCCCAGAAGCGCTTACAAGAGGAATGCCCTATTGCGCAGCATATTGCTGTCTCACAACAGGTTATGGATTTCTATCACGACAAGCCCATCCATGATATCGAGCTCTGCCGTGGCATCATCCAAAATGCCAGAATTGCCAAAGACCTCCCTCAAACCCGCAAGTATCTGCTGGTTCTCTATTCACTTCTGGACGGAGAGCATGAACAGGAGCAAGCCTACGACACCATGCTTGATATTCTGAAGATTGATTTCAACACCAATGTCAAGATCGAGCAAACCGAGATCATCAACGATCTCAGCAAATTCCAGAGTAAAACAGAGATCACAGGGTTCTACAAACAGGCGGGAGACCTGCTGGCCAAGCTGAAAAAGATTCCTGATATTTTTGAAAAACATCTGCTGCTGGGAACGATCAGCCTGTTGGCAGAAGATATCAAGACAGCAGTGCGTCATTATGAAAAGGCAGACACTCTGGCCCTCACTGGAAAACAGAAGATTCTGGTCTGGCAATACTTCAGCCAGATCTATACTCGCATCGATCCGAAGATCATGAAACAGTATCTGGACAAAATTGCCCAATTCACATTGCCGATAGATATGCAAATCCTGTATGTCGACAGGCTTGCGGTTTATTATTCACTGATCAGGGACACAGATCGCGCCATCAAAACCATCGAGAGCTTTTTGGAAACCTTGCCTCCCGAACACAACACAGATGTGATGATACGTCTGGCAGCCATGCACAACGATCTGGGTGTCTTTTACAGTGAGCAGAAGAACATCGAGGAAGCTACCCAGCATCTCACCAGCGCGCTGAATATCTGGAAACGATATAATATCAAACGATACCTGGGCCTGATCTATAACAATATGTCGGATCTGTATCTGAAACAAGGATTAACGGTTCAGTCAGAACACTATTCTGAGCTTGGTTTTCATCATGCCAGTGAACTTAATCTGGTGCTCACCAAAGCATTGGCTCTGCTCAACCAGGGTGAAGCAAAAATCAAGATGGGCGAATTCGTGGCAGCAGAAGAACGCCTTCTGGAAAGCAGGGCCTTGATCGAATCCATTGGCAGCACCAAATACGCGGATTCCATCCAGCGCAACCTTGCGCTGGCAAAGAGCAAGATCAAGGGCTTCGGACACTACTTTCAGTTCATTCAGGAGAGCGAGCCCGAGCTGATGAGCGGGTATATCCGTGAGATCAATCCCCTGGTCAAGACCTATTTCTACTATCTCCATGAGATGGCAAACGCAAAGAAACTGAAACGATTGATCCGCAAGAATGTTCACATAGATTACAAACACATCTTTGAAGAAGAATTCTATCATAACAGCCTCAGTCTGCTTGCCCTGGCAGAGAAAGACTTTGGCACGGCTCTGAGTGAATTGCGCAAGGCCATGAAATTTGCCGGAGACATTAACAACAACTACGCTCTGGCAGTATTCAACGTGCTGCAGATCATCTGTTACTATGGGATGGGAGAATATAAGAAAGCCGAAGAACTGATCGCTCTGGCCAGACCGGCGATCGTTGAGAGTAAATATCGCTATTGGGATCAGAACCTCCAGATCATGGAAGTGAAGCTGATGCTTGTGACCCCGGAAGTACCACTGCGTGAGGCTTTACGTAATTGCAACAGGCAATTGCTGGAGTGCCGGAAGTCTGAATATTATCAGTTTCAGGTGGAGCTTTATCAGATAAAGATAGCCATTCTGCTGGAACTGGGAGCCACCGGTCCTGCTCAGGCTTGCTTTGAAGACTACAAACGCTTTTTGGAACAAATCACGGTCGGCATCGCTGAAGATGACAAGCAGAACTACTTGACGGTCAATCTTTACTTCCTCAGAAACCTCTCAAAGTTCGATCTGGTGCCCGTAAGCTCCCGACGTACGGACTTGCGGAACAAATGGAATGAGCTACTCTTCAACATTGCAAACGTAAACACTCCCCAGCGCATTCAGTTCCTGATCAGCAAGGGAATCTCTCAGGTGCTTTCGCCCTGGCAGTTTCGTTTGATGGAATACTCCGAGCGCATTGGGAACTATTACACCTTCCAGAGCATGAATTGCGATAAGGATGCCAATCTGGCTCCTGAACTCTCCGTCCATATCGAAAAAGCCGTCAAGGGCGATAATCTGGTCACTGTCTTTTTCCAGGATCAAAACCTGATGATAATCCCTCTGATGACCGGTACAAAGCGCATTGGATTACTCATCCTGGCTGATCAGGGTGAGCTGGAATTCTCACGTCAGGAAATTTCCATCATGCGTAGCATCAAACAGCACCTGACAGCGCTACTGGTGCGCATGCGAGACTACACTCAGATCACACTGCGGATCGAGAAAATGAACCAACTGATGCAGATCTCACACGAACTGATGAGGATAGTGGACATCACAGAGCTGGAGCATGAGATCGTTTCCGCCTGCATTGATTTTACCAATAGCAGCCGTGGATTCCTGATCAAGAAAGACAGCGAGGGAAACAACCTCTATCAGGTGCATCTGGACCGCACCAAACAGATCCTCTCCACTATCACCGGGATCAGCAAAACAGCTCTCAGCGTCTGTCAGGTTTCGGGTGAACCCTTGATCACTATCAATGCCCTCGAAGATCCCCAATTCAAAAATTCAATCTCGGTGCAGGACTATAATATCCATACCATATTCTGCACTCCGATCAAGCTCGATAATGTGATCTACGGCTTTCTCTATCTCGATAATCAGATGGAAAACAACCGCGAGATGTATCTCAATAGTGAGATTCTCACGCTCTTTATTGAGCAGGTAGGGATCGCGCTCAAAAACGCGAATCAATACGCATCGGTGCTGCGTAAGAGCTCTGAACTCAATGCCTTCGAAATGCTCAAGGACGAATTCATGGCAATCGTGGCGCATGAACTCAACACGCCTCTCACAACCCTTCAAGGCTATATTTCAAGGCTGAAACGCAATCTCTATGTCGATGAAGAAGAACGGAAAGAGATTATTCAAAAGATCGAAGGATCGGTGAAGAAACTGATCCTGACCACCAGCGATATCACAACCATGAACAATTATAACCTGAAGAAATCTCTGGCCAAAGCTCCCTTCCACATCGAAGAGATACTGGAGCTCATCCAGCAGGAGATCGAGATCATCAGCCGTAACCGTAAGATGTTCATCAAGATGGAAATCGAACCGGGACTTCCCCAACTGAATGCAAACTGGGAAGCGCTACACCTTATGATCTATAATATAGTCTTAAACGCGATCAGATTCACCAATGATTACGGCACTGTGATTATTGGCGCTCGCACTTCAGCCTTTCAACCTGAGAAGATCGATAATAAGGACAGCCTGGTCATCTTCGTGCAGGACAACGGGATCGGCATCCCAGAATACCAGATCAAGAACGTCTTTCGCAAGTTCTATGAGCTCAACGAGATCTACGCTCATAAATCAGGCATGGTTGAATACCGCAGCAGCGGCCTGGGATTGGGGCTTGCCACTTCGAGGAGGATCGTGGAACTCCATAATGGCAATATCTGGATCAAGAGCAGAGAGAACGAAGGCACCACGGTCTTTATCTCCTTGCCATTTAAAGGTAAATGATGCTGTTCAGAAGCCACCGATCCACGATTTCAGTCCCCCTGCTCTGCTTCGTGCTGCTTGCTCTGTTTTCAGGTCTGACCGGGATACTGCGCGCGCAGACTCCTGCCCAAAGCTATGACTACGACTATATCGTAGCTCTTTATGAGAGACAGGAGGACGACACTGCGCTGGTGGAGATCGACAGCTTCCTCCTGCGTTATCCAGACAGTGTCTATCGGAATTTCGTTCGCTTCATGCAGGCTGAGATCCAATATTTCAAGCAGGACTTTAGCAAGGCTGTTCCTATATTTGAGGAATTGAGCCGGGCAAATCTGGATCTGACCACCAGAGCCGATGTCTATCTGCACTATGCCACTTCTTTGTATTACACAGGGAACTCCAGTCTGGCGCTGGACATCCTGGAACGTCTGACCACAGAGCTTGACCTTGAGCACTACCGAAATCAGGCTCTGATCTGGAAAGCGAGATCATATGCGGCTTCGGGACAGATCAACAGCGCCTTGCATTATTATGCTCAAGCTTGGAAGGTTTTCCAGGAAGACGACACCCTCCGCTATGAATACTTCATGCTCCTGCTGGCTTCAGACAAGGACGAAGAAGCGGAAGCTCTGATCTCTGAGAACCCGCATCAGAGCGAGCAGATCTACGTCCAGACTCTTTTGGATCACTATCTGGATAAGGCTTTCTTTGCCTCTTTCGACAAGCTGATAACGCTCTATCAATATGACGCGAATCACTCAGATCCAAATCTGAGACTGATCCTTGCCAAGTCCGCGTTTCTGAGACAGGATTACGCTCTGAGCAGACAGATCCTGAATAGCGTTGGGTTTGTCAATCAGGCAGCAGTGTTCCTGAACGCCATGCTGTTGGTTCAGGACGGCAAGACTGCAGAGGCTGATTCCCTCCTGGCAGAACTTGTGAAGTCGGGAAATTCGGATATAGCTCACAAAAGCTGGCTGGAAAGGCTCAAGATACTCTTTGGCTCAGAGCCCGTTGAGGCAATCAGGCAACTTAATGACTTTATACAAAGCAAGCCCAACGCGCCCTATCAGCATGAACGTTATTACCTTGCCGCTTTCTTCGCCTTCCTGCAGGAAGATTACCTGCAAACCCTGAAGTGGCTCAATCAATCTATCCTGACCAGCCATACCAGAGCTCAGACTGAGCGCGCGGAGATCCTTTCCATCGAAGCATGGTATCGTCTGGGCAGACTGGCTGAAGCGGCTTCGCTCAGCCAACGCTTCATAGAGCAATCACCGGCTTCGGAGCATCTGGCTAAAGCTCTCTATTTCTCTGGCTTAGCTGCTTTTGAGACAAAAGACCTGGAACTGGCGCAATCTCAATTCAAACAGCTGTTGGCTCTGAATTCTCCCCTGGCTCAGGAAGCCGAATTCTATCTGGGCGAGATCGAATTCTTCCATGCCAACTACAATCTTGCTTTGGAGCACTATCAAGCTCTGATCGAAAAGCACGGGAGCAGTCAGTTACTTTTGCTCCGAGCGGCACAGTCCCGCTACTTCATCAAGGATTACACGGCTGCCCGAGCCTGGCTGGACAGCATTCCTGCTTTTCAAAGAGACAGCGATTATTATCTGCTCTCGGGCAGTATCCTGTTCAACCAGCGTCAATATCAAACTGCCCTATACGAATATGAACAAGCGCTTTCCAAGGCTACTTCAGACCTTATGAAGACTGAGCTTTCCAGCTATCAGGCTCTCACGTTGTACCAGCTGGGACGATTTGCTGAAGCCTCCAGGATCTACCTGTCTCTTTCATCGCTTCCGGAGAGTCCTGATATCTATCATTATCTGGCCGCAAAATCTGCTTATCAGGCAGGTAACTATATGCAGGCATTGGACTTGTATGACAGCTTTCTGGATCTTTTCCCCGAGAGTGACTATATTTTGGAAGTGGTCTCTGAAATCGCCAAGGCAAACTACAATCTGGGGAATTACATGGATGCATTGGATGACCAGATCAGTATCCTGCAACGCTTTAAGACCAAGACCAGCATTGACGAACAAGAACTTTCCCTGATCCGTGAATCTCTGGCTGGAATCGAACTCTGTCTGCTCCGCTTGGAGGATATGGATTCAGCGTTGCGATTGGCTGAGATGACCGACAGCTTCAGCTCTGACTATATCCGGTTTGAGCTTCAGTATCTGCTGCTGAAGATCTATGCCGAACAGGATGTATGGAACGGCTTGCTGGATACTGCCACCACGCTGCGCCAGGCCTTTCCTGATACTAAACGTTCAGAAGTGGAACTGCTGATGGCGGAAGCTTTGATCAAGCTCAATCGTCCTTCCGAGGCTGACAGCCTGCTCAGTTCATTTTCCTCTACTGACCCAAAACTACTGATCAAATCCGGCGAACTGGATCTGCTGGCAGGTAACCCGAGCTCTGCCTATGCCAGATTCCTCAAAGCCTGGCAGATGGAGCCCTCTCCGAGCCTTTGGACCAGCATACTCTCCAGCAGCAAAGAGCTTGGCTGGGTGGATTTTGATTCACTTCTGGTACTGGGAAATCAGCTCACCGCGAAATCTCCCGAATCCCAAATCCTGATCATGGAGCATTTCTTTGAGCTGGGTGATATCCCTGCTTCTGAGAGGATCGCGGACAGTCTGCTGAGCCAGAACATCAATCCGTGGTTTCATGCCAAGGCCTATCTTCAAAAAGCCAGAATCCTCTTTGGGGCAGCGGATTATCCTGCCGCGCTCGCGGCTCTTAATCGCTTGAAACTGGTCTTTGGTGACTATCATGAGATCAGGACCAGCGCTAACTATTTGATTATATTGGCATTACTGCGCTCCGGAGCCAGGAGCGAAGCTGAGATCCTGCTGGAGCAAAGCCAGAAAGAACTAAGTTCGGAGCAGATCCACCACATCGATATGGAGTTTAGGACTCAACCTTGAGAAAGCTTCTGCTGACCTTTGTCTTTGGCCTGCTTCTGCTTGCTCTTGCCGCGCAGACCTGGGATCTTCCCGATGTGGAAGTCCCTGTCGAATCACCGATCAAAGCCTATATCTACAAGAAACCCGTGGTTTACAGATCAAACAGTATCAACAGAATACCCAGCTTTTTGCCGGCGCTTAAACCGAGCATGATTCAGGCTGAGATCCCTATGTATAAGCCTCCCCTATTCTTCTATGCAAGCAGCGGACTCAATGATAAGGCAGAGAACAGCAGCCACTTTGTCCTCTATCCATACCGTGAGTGGCTCAGGAGAGCGGATTTGAAGCTGGACTGGCAACCACGGCTGGATTTGCATTCCAGTCTCAATGCCAGGTTAGAGACAGATTATCTATTGGATCAAAATCAGATCGGGCTTTCCGGGCAGATTCAAAACGCAAAGCTTGA
>JAKLEY010000009.1 GCA_022711455.1 Candidatus Cloacimonadota bacterium | reverse complement strand
GATCAAGATCTTCAACCTCAGAGGAGAGCTCGTTTATAGCCTTGCGGATCGTCAGCAGGGAAAGGTGAGCCTGAGCTGGAACGGAACTGACAGTTTGAACCGCAAACTGGCTTCCGGCCTCTATTTCATCCGTTTGGAACAGGGGAAACTGAAGCAGACGCGCAAGCTCCTGCTCAATTAGTTGCCTGTGAACATCTCGGTATCAAACCGCTTGCTCACCGCTTGCTCACCGCTTGCTTACCGCTTCAGCAAGGGAGATGACAGGGTGTTGATATGGATTTGACAATGGAATGACAGTACCATGATTAAAAGCAGGATACAGATAAGTGGATCTTGAGCAGATATGGACGTTGTGGAGCAGCCCCAAACTCACATTGAGCCTGGGCCTGCTCTTCATTCTCCTCAATATTCTGGATGGGCACAGCACCTGGAGCGTCCTCAAGCCGGATCACTATTATCGCGAACGCAACCCGATCGCGCGCTGGATTTTCAGGAAACTAAAACTGGTGCCGGGGATTGTCATTTTCAAAGCTGTTTTGCTGATCTTCCTCTCCGGTTGCGTGGGTTTTTACAGCGCCTGGGATGCCGGTACCATCAACGTCGTTCTATTGGTGGCAAATATAATCTTCACATTAGTGGTTCTCCATAATTACAGAGTGGCAAAACGGGTGCATATCAGTACTGCCCAGGTTAGCTTCAGGATTGATAATGACATTAAAGATTGATTTCAAACGCACGCTAAATCCGCTAATAGTGCTGGTTTTCAGCCTGTTATTTCTAGTATCTTGCGCGGAAAAAGACTCTCCAGAACTGCCTGATTTTAGCGCCAGCAACTGGGAATCCTCTTATGACGCCATCCTGAGGCTGGATGCAGGTTTAGGCGGACAGATCGAACTGCTCACAAGGACCGATCCGGGGACAGTTGACTTGAGTGTCAACGGCAGCGCGACCCAGATCCAGAGCACAATTTTTGATCCCAACACTGCTCTGTATACGACGCGGATCTTCAGCTCCCAGATTGCAGACGGAGTCTCGCTGGATTACGAGTTGGATTATGCGGGGGGACATTCCACCGGTGTCTTCAAAGTTCCCTGGTCGCTCGATCCGGTCTTTCCTTCGTTCGGTGAGGGGGATTATAGCTTTGAGTGGACGACCACCGCTGCTCCTCAGCTTTATCTGGTGGATTTCGGATGGGTGCTCTCCGGTGTTCCCGGAAGGCTAAAACAGCAGCTTTCCGGTATAAATCTCGGGCATACGATACAAAGCCAGCTTTGGGGTGGAGGTGTGATTTATCCCGAATATCTGATCCTCCATGCGATCAATATCAGCCGCTCTGATAGTGAATTTTTGGTCTATTCCGAGACAGCTGTACGGAAGCAGTTTTGATTTTATGTTGACAAAAATGACGGCTTCATAATTTGGTTACCGAACATAGTGGGTGATTAGCTCAGTTGGTTAGAGCGCTACGTTGACATCGTAGAGGTCACTGGTTCGAATCCAGTATCTCCCACCATCCTTTTTTAAGACAGAATCCCGGGTGATTAGCTCAGCTGGTTAGAGCGCTACGTTCACATCGTAGAGGTCACTGGTTCGAATCCAGTATCACCCACCATTTTTTCATCCCCGATGGCATTAATTATCCATCCTGTAACTTCAATCCCCGAAATTGTTTGACATGATTCACTTTCTCAAAAGCGTGGATTTCAAATATTAATATTAGCATTAAAGGAAAACTAAATGAACATACTCGTCCTCAATTGCGGTTCATCCTCGATCAAGTATCAGTTTATCAACATGCAGTCTCAAGATGTTATGGCAGAAGGGATTGCGGAACGGATTGGAGAATCCACAGCGCTGTTTACTTACAAAAGTGCCAAATATACCCGCAAGAAACAAGAGCTGAATATCCCAAATCACGAGACCGGCCTGCAATTGATCATAGATTCACTTTTGGATTCCGCCAACGGAGTGATCAGCAGTATCGATGCCATCGACGCGGTGGGACACCGTTTGGTGCATGCCGGCGAGCATTATTCAGACGCGGTTCAGGTCACCGATCACGTGGTTGAAGTGATGCGGGAATGCATCTCCCTTGCACCGCTGCACAATCCTGCCAACCTGAAAGGGATCGAAGCAGTCAAGCACAACATGCCAAACATGCCTCAATGCGGAGTTTTCGACACAGCTTTCCACCAGACCATGCCCTCCATGGCCTATCTTTATCCTCTGCCCATGGAGTATTATTGGGAACACAAGATCCGTCGCTACGGGTTCCATGGCACTTCCCACAAGTATGTGAGCCAAAAGGCAGCCGAGTTTTTGGGCAAAGATCTGTCCAAGCTCAAGATCATCTCCTGCCATCTGGGAAACGGAGCTTCGATCACAGCCATCGAAGGAGGAAAATCAGTGGATACTTCCATGGGGCTCACTCCTCTGGAAGGACTGGTGATGGGCACCCGCTGCGGAGACATCGATCCCGCCATCCCGATCCATATGCAGCAGCAGCTTGGGCTTTCCGTGGATGAAGTCAACAGCATTCTCAACAAAAAGAGCGGAATGCTGGGGCTCACAGAGATGTCAAACGACATGCGCGAGATCGAGGATCAGATCGTAAAATTCCAAAATCCTGCCGCGATTCAAGCCCACGATGTCTATTGTTATCGGATTAAAAAGTATATTGGCTCTTATTTTGCTGTACTAAATGGTGCCGATGTTCTGATCTTCACAGGTGGAGTCGGAGAACGCATGCCGATCATGCGTTCACAGGTATGCCAAGGCTTGGAAGCTCTGGGAATTATTATTGATGAAACAGAAAACGCCCGATTTACGGACGAGATCCAGGTGCTTTCCACCCCCGAATCCAAAATGGTGGTCCTGAAAGTTCCGACCAACGAAGAATTGATGATCGCATTGGAAACTAAAAGAATACTGGGAAAATAATGAGTGATTTGAGTCCAGAATACTATCAGATGCTTTTTGACCAATCCCCGGTCTCTCTCTGGGTGGAAGATTTCTCTGCCGTCAGAGATTATGTGCTGAAATTGCAAGCCGACGGTATTACCGATATCCGGGCTTACTTTCAAACCTACCCGGAAAAGTTTGTCGATTGCGTCACCCTACTAAAGGTTAAGGACGTAAACGAAACTACCTTGACGACATTCAAGGCCGCCAGCAAAGAAGATCTCCTGAGCTCGCTGGATAAAGTCTTCAAAGCTGACGCGGTTACCAGTTTGCTGGAAGGAATTGTGGCAGTTGCTGAAGCCCGGGGACACTTCTCCGGCATCGGCATAAACTATGATCTGGAAGGTCATCCGCACACTGTGAGAATATCCTGGACCATCCCCAATGAGAACGAACCGGACTATTCAAATATCATAGTATCGATCCTTGACATCACCGATCTGGCACTGGCCAGGGAGCAATCAGAGGGACGTGAAGCCCTCTTCCGCTGCATCTTTGAGCAATCCTCCGAAGGGATGCTGCTGCTGGATCCAGATGGCAAGATCAGCCTGGTGAACACAGCCCATGAAGGCCTGGCGGGCATGACTGCCGGACAGATCGTGGGACGCTATATCTGGGATGCTTTTGCTGAATTTGCCGGAACTATCACTTCCACCCAGACGCCGGGGATGAACGAGGAATTCTTCCGCAATTTGCTGGAAGGCAAGCAAGACCCCAATCCCTGCTATGAATACAGCTTCTTCGATAATCGTCACAAACTGCATGCGCACAAGACCACCATTGTCCCCATCCGCAACGTGCAGGATAAGATCTTCGCGGTTGTGACCACAGATCTGACCCCGGTATACAGATCCGAGGTCATCACCCACATTCTGCACCGGGTGAGCCACGAGGTGAACGTCGAAAGCTCTCTGGAAGAGCTTTTCCGCACTATTCATGATTCGCTGGGAACCTTGATCGATGTCAACAACTTCTTCATCGCGCTCTATGATTCCAAAAGCAATCTGATCACTTTCCCCTACATTGTGGACGAGATGAACGACGATGGCAGCCCCGTGGAGGCCGATAACGCAAGCTCGCTCACGGCTCAGATCATCTCCGAAGCCAAGACCCTGCTCCTGAATGAGACTGATATCCTGGAGCGCTTCTCTGCCAAACCCCTGGTGGGCTCGCAATGCAAGAACTTCCTGGGTGTGCCCCTTGTTCTCTCCAAACAGGTGATCGGAGCTCTGGTGGTCCAAAGCTACAAACGTAACGATCTCTATGATGATGAAGACCGCGTCTTGCTGGAATCGATCTCTGAACAAATCGCTTTCGCCCTGCATAAAAAACAATCTGACGAGAATATCACGGTCTTGATCCAGGCCATCGAGCAAGCCGGGGAAGGCATTGTCATTTTCTCTCCGGAAGGCTATATCCAGTATGTGAACACCGTCTTTGAAAAGACCACCGGCTACCGCAGGATCGAACTGCTGGATAAACCCGTGGAATATCTGCCCTTTGACCCCAGCAGCCGCAGCGACCTCCAGCAATCCTGGCTGAGAGTGCGCAGTTCCCAGCCCTGGCGCGGCAAGATCGATCTGATCCGGAAAGACGGTTCCAAGATCACTCTGGACATGGTGGTCAAGCCTGTCATCGACAAAGACAACCGCCTCTCATCCATTGTTGCCAGCTGCAAAGACGTGACCTACGAGATATTGAGGGAAGAACAGCTCAAACGCACTCAGCGTCTGGAAGCTATCGGCAGATTGACCGGGGGGATCGCGCACGACTTTAACAATGTGCTCTCAGCCATCATTGGCTACACCGAGCTGGCCTCGGACGATGTCGCGCCGGGCTCCGAATGCGCGTCAAATCTTCTGGAAGTCTTGAAATCATCAAACCGCGCCAAGGAAATGATCAGTCAGTTGCTATCCTTTAGCCGGCAGGAAGAATCCAAGACCGAGATCATTCAGCTTTCAGACCACGTGCGGGAATCTGTGCGTTTCCTGAAATCATACCTGCCTAAATCCATCAAGATCAGAGAAGACTATCGCGTTGAAAACGACACCATGATAGCTGTATCAGGGCAGATCCACCAGATCATCATCAACTTTGGCACCAATGCCATGCAAGCGATCAAGCATGATAACGGCCTGATCGAGATCAGCCTGGAACCTGTTGCCTTCCGCTCCAAAGATATGCAAGCCTTTCCGGAGCTGGAGCAGTGCCACTATCTGCTGATCAGCGTGTCCGACAATGGCAGCGGAATCGATGAAGGCCTCATCGACCATATCTTTGATCCCTATTTTACCACCAAGAGTGCCAATGAAGGCACCGGCCTCGGGCTGTCCATCGTGCACAGCATTGTCAGCGCGCATCATGGCGCTATCCGGGTCGAGAGCAAGGTCGGGGTCGGCACCACGTTCAAGGTCTATCTCCCGCTGTATATGGCAGATAAATGGTATCCGACCGGAAACGAACCAGCTCCGGAAAATACCGTTGCCGGAACGGAGACCATCATGTTTGTGGATGACGAGCCCATGCTGGTGAACGTTTTCCGTCAGGGTCTGATGCGTCTGGGGTATAAAGTGGACGGTTTCACCGATCCCCGCAAAGCTCAGGAATTCTTTGGCAAAAATGCCGATAAGATCGATCTGGTGATCACAGACACCACCATGCCCTTCATGAACGGAGTCGATCTGGCTGAATGGATCCTGGAGATCAAACCGGGGCTGCCGATCATCCTCTGCACGGGATTTACCACTCTCATCTCCAGTGAAGAAGCCCATCGCAGGGGAATCAGTGATTTCGTGATGAAGCCCTATAAGATCCACGATATTGCCGCCAGCGTGCGTGCTTTGCTGGATAAAAAGGACTGACCATGCGCCTGGATATGCTGCTCAACAAGCTCTGCCTCACCAAAACCCGATCCATCGCCAAAAACGCCTGCGACAAAAACCTGGTGTCCATCAACGGCAAACCGGGAAAGGCCAGCGCGGAGGTCAAAGCCGGGGACGAGATCATCCTCAAGCTCTACGGCTATGCCCATCAGCTGAAGATCACAGCGATACCCACGGGAAACGTTGCCAAGACCAATGCTACCGATTACTATGAATTGACTGGCAAAACAGAGCTCGCCAAACCATCTTGACCACATGAAACACCTGCAGCTGATAATCCTGGTTTTGATCACACTCTGCACAGGATTATCGGCTGTTTCGTATCAGGAAAATCAGCGCAGCGAATACACCATATTCTATACCGCGCAGGATTCCAGGCTCGATTTCAGTGCCATCTCAGCTCAGCTCAGGGTCAACATTGACCAGCTTCAGACCGGGCTGGGGATCTACAGCTCTGAACCCGTCGAGATCTTCGTGATCCCCGATGCAGCAAATTACCACCTGCTCAGCCGGGGACGGGAAAACATCGTGGAATTCAGCGATGCCTTCTATTCTTCACTGGAAAAACGCATCTACATCCGCAACCGGGGACAGATCAACGAAGACTATGGCAAAGTGCTGATGCACGAATACATCCACTGGTATCTGGATAACATCTTTGAACGCTCACCGTTGTGGTTTCACGAAGGGATGGCGACTTACTATGCCGGGCAAATGGGCTACGACCGCTATCTGGAATTCATCCGTGCCCGTTTTTGGGGCAAGGATACCGACCTCTTCAGGCTTGGCTATTCCTATCCGGAAGATCAGTCCGATTGGCAGCAATACTATCTCTCAGCCTATTTCGCCTTGCAGCTGATGAAGGACAAGAAGGCGGAGAACTGGCAACATTTCTGGACTCTGACTGCCTCCAACTGGCGAAAAGGCAAGAGCACAGATTTTATCCCCACTTTCGGACAAGCCTACCAGACCACGCTCTGGGACTTTGCCAATGATTATTCCCGCTACAGCCGGCGCCTGGCATGGCAATACCTTATCATTGGCATCAACAGCCTGCTGCTGGCTCTGTTGCCGATCATCCTCCTGTGGGGCTGGTTCAAACGCAGAAGACTGCGCGCAGCCCTGCCCGATCTGCCCATCCCCGTGGATGAGGAACTGCCTCCGGATCCGGAACAGCCTGAAGACATATAGATCCTTCATATATATAGGGCGGACATTCTCTTACTTTTCTATGGACAGTACGGTCAAACGCCCGCTTCAGATTTTCCTTGACGTCAAATCACTGCTGAGCAAATCTCGGTTTGCAGTCTGAACAGATGCAAAAGAGGTATATCATGAGAGTTTTTACCATCGCTTGTCTGTTGCTAACGATCGTTTCCGCTCTATGCGCTCAGGGCTGGAGCACAGATCCATCCAGCCCCACTGCGATCCTCAGCGGTCCCGGGAAGCAGGTTCTCCCCAAAGTGGTCATCACCAACGCGCATTACTCGTTCTTTACTCTGTTCAACAACGCCAGCGGTGGCTATTTTCCTCAGATTTTAGCCTTTAATCCCGCTGGTAACCATCTACTCGATCCCCCCACCGGATATATGCTGAGCGATAATCCCTCGGATACCTGGCTCACGGATTACGATCTCACGCACGACCAATCGGATAACGCCCTGATCACCTGGCAGGATATCCGCAGCGGCACCAATAACGTCTACGTCTATAAATTCGCTCGCAGCAATCAGATCGGCGAACAGTTCCTCTGGGGAGAAGATGGGATAGCACTGTCTTCTGATACAAGTACTGATTACGCCAATTATTCTCCCAAGATCCTAAACAGCAATATTGATGACAACACCTATGTGGCCTGGATGAAAACCGGCTGGGAAGACAGTCCTCTGATGCTGCAGAAACTAAGCCCCTCGGGAAGCAAACTTTGGGGATTGTATGGCACCAGTATATCCAATCCCGGTTTTGACCTGACCTGGCCTCAGCTGCTGGAATCCAACGACGGGAATCTGCTGGTCAAATACTATTCCGACAGTGGCCCCACCTGGGCTCCCACCCGGCATCTGAAAGTGATGAAACTCGGTTCAAATGGCATTCCGGTATGGAACATCGTGATCTCAAACGCGGGCGGGATCAGCGCCTGGAATCAGATCATCGGTTTTGAATCAGACGGAGCCGGGGGAGCTGTTCTGACCTGGCATGATGATCGTAATAGCGACAATATCAATGAGATCTATTTCAGCCACGTAAGCGCTGGCGGAGAACTGACTACTGCTCCGGGCGGGGTCCTGATCACGGGAGCCTCCGGAAATCAGCAGTTCTATCCCAAGCTGGCAGTTGACACTGCAACGAGCCAGGCCTATATCTTCTACAAGATTACGGATCCGGATCAGAACAACTCCGGCCTTGCGGCACAGCTGATGAGCTTTGACGGAGCAAGGAACTGGGGCGATAATGGCATCATTCTGGAAAGCCTGAGCCCTTTTGTGGTCAATCCGGAATACGCGGTCAAGACTACAACGGGAGCCACCTGCATCTATCAGTACGGAGTAAATCCCTCCAGTGATGTCAACATGCATGTCCGGGCGCGCTGTCTGAACTCCACTGGGAGCTCTGTCTGGGCTTCCGATTATGTTAACGTTGCAAACACCAACAGCCCCAAAATGCATTTTGATTGTGATTACGAGCCTATGGGCTGGATCGTAGTGCTCTGGGAGGACGGTTCCTCCGCTTACGACGTTTATGGTATGAGGCTCAACGACGATGGCAGGCTGGGTTTATATTACCCGCCGGTTCAAAACCTTACGGCAGAGATAGTAAGCTCGACAAGTGTCAGATTATCCTGGGAACTACCTCCGGCGGGTGGATTCTCGGTGCTGGAAGTCTTGAGAAACGGCGTTCACGCTGCTACCCTGGAATCTACAGCTACGGAATATCTCTTGGAAAACCTGCCGGCAGGAACCCACACCTTTGTGGTGCGGGCTTTTTACCCGGATAATTATCTGGCAGATTCGGATCCCGTAACCATCACCATAGTTTCCACAGCGGACGAGTATATCCCTGCTCCGGCGGAACAGCTCCTGCTCTGCCCCAATCCCTTCCGGATCAGCCTCGGCGTTCGCTGGTATACCGAGAAATCCTCCTCAGCCAGCCTACGGATCTATAATCTGAAAGGACAGCTGGTGGAGAACCGGACGCTCATGAGCTCCTCCCCCGGTTGGAACGAGACTGTCTGGAACAGCGCCGGATACACGCCCGGCATCTACCTGCTGCGTTTGGATACCGGAACGCAGACCCTGAACCGTAAAATATTGAAAAAGGATTAGATACAACCGTAAATGAGTAAAGTTCTCTACCTCCTGGATGGCACCGCGCTGCTCTATAGAGCGCATTTCGCCTTTATCAAGAACCCTTTGAAAACCTCCACCGGAATGAACACCAGCGCGCTCTTCGGAGTGGCCAATTCCTTTCTGCACTTCGTGGAAACCATGCATCCCGAGCACATTATCATCGCTTTCGACCGCAAGGGTCCCACCTTTCGTCATGAGAAGAGCGAGGCTTACAAGGCCAATCGTCCTCCCATGCCGGAGGAGATGATCGCGCAGGTGGAGCCTGTGATGAAGTTCTTTGAGCTGCTCACCATCCCGGAGCTGGGATTGGACGGCTGGGAAGCGGATGACGTCCTTGGCACGATTGCTGCCCATTTGAAACCTGAATATGAGATCATCATGGTGACCGGAGATAAGGATTATTCGCAGTTGGTGGATGACCGGGTCAAGATCTACGATCCCATGAAGGACGTCATGATCGATGCCGAAGCGATACAGAGCAAATATGGGATCAGTCCCGCTCAATTCATCGATTACCTTGCCCTGATGGGAGATAGCTCGGACAATATCCCGGGCGTCAAAGGCATCGGAGCCAAAGGCGCGCAGAAACTGCTGGAGCAGTTTGGCAGTCTGGACGGCATCTACGCCAATCTGGAGCAAATTCCGGAAAAACTGAGAGCCAAACTGACAGAGGACAAGGACAATGCCTATCTCTCTCAGGATCTTGCAACTATCGCTCTGAATGCTCCGCTTGCCATCCCTGATCCGGAATCCATCAGCTTCCGTCCCGAATTGCTGGCCAAAGCCAAGCCCCTACTGGCAGAATATGAGCTCTTCAACCTCAAGAAAAGGCTGGACAACCTCTATCCTGATCAATTCTTCCCCCCGGAAGACGAGGTCTTTCAAGACGATATCTTTGCGCAGGAAAGCAGTTCCGAAGTACCGGCGCTCGCCGTAGCGCCGAATCCCAATCCAAATCAAAGCTTTGAAGCACGTCTGGTCACTCCTGAGACCCTGCCTAAACTGCTCAATGAACTTGAGGGCAAGGAAGCCGTAAGCCTGGATTGTGAAACCGACGCGCTGGATCCCCTCTCTGCCAATCTGGTAGGCATATCGCTCTGTTTTGACGATGATTATAGCTACTACCTGCCTCTGGGTCACCGCATGGCTGATAATCTGCCTCTGGAATCAACGATTTCTGCGCTCAATCCAGCTCTGGAAGGCAAGATGATCCTGGGACACAACCTCAAATTTGACCTCAGCATCCTCACCCGGCACGGACTCAAGCTTCCGGATCAGATTTGGGACACAATGCTGGCTGCCTATATCATCGATCCCGGGCAAAACCGCTATTCCCTGGATGCTTGCGCATTAGCCGAATTGAACTACGTGATGCAGCCGATCAGCGCCCTCATCGGCAAAGGCAAAAACGAGCTCAGCTTTGATCTGGTGGATCCGCTCGAAGCCTGTTTCTATGCCGCGGAAGATGCCTGGGCAGTTTGGAAACTCTATCCGATCTACCATCGCAAACTGGATTTTTCAGGATTGATGGAGGTCTACACCCAGATCGAGCTGCCTTTGATGCCAATTCTGAGAGAGATGGAAAACACAGGTGTCTTCATCGATACCAAGACTTTGAGCCAGATCAGCCACCTGCTCAATCAAGAGCTGAAGACAGCCACGGATGAGATCTATGCCATTGCGGGATACCAATTTAACCTCAATTCCCCCCAGCAACTTGCCAAGCTGCTGTTCGAAGAACTCAGGTTGCCTGCGAAAAAGAAAACCAAAACCGGGATCTCCACCGATAATTCCGTGCTGGAAGACCTCGCTCTGGATCACGAGATCGCGGATAAGATCATCCAGTTCCGCCAGCTCAGCAAGCTCGATTCCACCTACGTCAGCGCTCTGCCCAAGCTGATCAATCCGCTCACCGGACGCGTGCATAGCTCCTTTAACCAAACCGTGGCTTCCACCGGCAGGCTCTCCTCCACCAATCCCAATCTGCAGAACATCCCAATCCGCACCGAGCTGGGTAGAGAGATCCGCAAAGCCTTTGTGGCACAGCAAGAAGGCTGGCTGATCGCGGGGGCGGATTACTCCCAGATCGAGCTCAGGCTTCTGGCACTCATGTCTAAAGACCAGGCGCTACTGGATGCCTTTGCGCAGGGAGCAGATATTCACCGGCAAATGGCAGCAAAAATCGGGGGTAAAGCCATGGCTGAAGTGAGTTCTGAGGAACGGCGCAGGGCCAAGGTGATCAATTTCGGTCTGCTCTATGGTATGGGTCAACGCAAGCTCTCCAAGGAGCTGGGGATCAGTCTGAATGAAGCCAAGGCCATGATCGAAGAATATTTTGCCCAATTCCCATCTATCAGAGAATACATCAGCAATTCAGTACTGCAAGCCCGCAAGATGCGCTATTGCGAGACCATTTTCGGACGCCGGCTCTACCTCCCCAATATCACCAGCGCGAATAACGGACTTAAAAGCGAAGCGGAACGCGTGGCAGTCAACATGCCGATTCAGGGTAGTGCCGCGGACCTGATCAAGCTTGCCATGATCGATATCCATCACCGGATCAGAGCCGATGAAAAGATCAAAATGATCCTGCAAGTGCATGATGAACTGCTCTTTGAGGTGCGGGAAGACTATCTGAATGAAGCCAGGGAACTGATCACAAGTTCAATGGAAAACGCGCTGCCCCTGCAATATAGAGATTTAATCAAACTGAAAGCGGACTGGGGAAGCGGAAAGTCCTGGTTTGAAGCACACTAAGGCTGGCTGTGTTTGTTTTCGTTCTGGTGATGCAGCCAGTCCAGCAAGTGTGATTTGCGGGCGATCTTGAGCAACCAGAAGAGCAGGGCCAGCAGCAGGCTGAGGATGATAATGCCAAGGATCAGGATCAGCCAGGGGAAGCCTTTTTGCACTTCCACCGTCATCACTTCGGTGCGGTTCCAGAGCTTTTGGGTGTCATAGGTCCAGCTGAGCACACGTTTACTTTTATCCACAAAAGTCCCGTTGGTGCTCACCACTTTCCAGGGCAGATGCAGCCGGTAATTCCACTTTGGGTATTCGGTAGTTTGCTGCCTGATAATGGCTTCCAGAAGATCATCATCGTCCTGCTGATCTCCCAGCGAGATGCTGCGCTTGAATGAGATGCGACGCCCTTTTTCTTTGTTCAGGGTGATCCTGCCCCAGAAATCCTTGTTCTCAACCTGGTCGTTGACGTTGTTGAAGGCCTCGATGCTGTCAAACCGAAAGCGGATGGTATAAATCACATAAGGGCCGTTGCGCTTGATGCTATAGTCTTGCAAATGAATGCCTTTGAGCTCGTCTTTGCGCAGGATGTCTTCAGAATTCTCGTAATTGGATTTGTGGATAACCACAATTTTTGCCTTGCCGCTGCCATCCCGATTGAGCCAGAGCTCTTCATCGTAATGAACGCAACCGCATAGGATTACGAGTATTGCTGACAGTAATATCATGCGCTTCATCAGTTTTTTCCTTATTCTACCGCTTAGTTTGTAGCATTAAAATAACTTGTCATTTTTTTGGCAAGAAGAATTTTGGGCTCCTCCTGACTTCGCTACCGGTCATTCCTGCGAAGGCAGGAATCCAGCGAAAATATGTGGTTTCCAGCCTTCGCTGGAATGACGTACGGTTACCAACCTTCATTGGAATGACGTATGGTTTCCAGCCTTCCCTGGAATGACGGTGGAGTAAAGTGATCAGTCTTTTTTGCGGGTAAATGTGGCATGGATATTGCATTCTGAGTAGATTGTCCTAAGCTAAAATATGAGGTAAATCATGAGATATAGATATTTTATCCTGCTGGTTCTGCTGCTGTTGTGCAGTCTGCTCCCGGCGCAGGTGAACGGAAACCTGATGAGCATGGGAGGGCGAAATGTCCTCAAAACCTGGGGAACGCACTACGAACGGGGTTTCGCCCACGGTTACCTGCTGGGAGACGAGGTGAAAACCGTCTTTCAGGATTTCTTCTTTACCATGCTGGCATTTTCTGACCCTGTGGTCTACAACAATCTCTGGAGCTTCTATATGGAGCATTTCACGATCGATCAGCGCATGCTGCAAGAGGCAAATGGACTGATCGCAGGGATGACTGCGGCCGGAGTGAATACCTTTCATAACGGCTTGAACAGAGATTTGAACTCGGAAGACATCCTGCTGTTGAACGCGGTTACGGACCTCAATTATCTGAACCGGAATGATGCTCTGAAGCTTGGCTGCGCGTCGCTTTCAAGCTGGGGAAGCGTGACGTCTGCTGATCCGGTCCTTTCCGGCAATGCGGTGATCACACGCTTTCTGGATTGGAGCCCCAATTCCGCCCTGATCGCCAATCCTCTGTTGATAGTCCATTTCCCCTCTGAACAGGACGAACAAAAGTGGATCTCATTCACCTTTCCGGGAATGATCGGAGCCCTCTCTGCGATCAATGAGAGCGGGCTGGCAGCCTTCATGAACACCTCAAACGACCATTCGTACAGCAATATTTCCAACCTCAGTCCCATCCTCTTTTCCATCCGCAAAGGAGTGGAAAGACTGGATGTGGACGGCAACGAAACTTATACCGCTGAAGACCTCTGGTACGCCATCCAAAATGATGAACAGCTCTCCGGAACCCTGATCCAGAACCTGATGGAGTTTCCCGGTTACCGGCATAACAGCGTGATCGAAACCAAGAACGGAGGGACGGTGCGCCGGATCGAGAACCAGGCAGGGAACCTCCCAACAGGACATATTGCTGCCACCAACCACTTCCGCTTGCTCTCCTCAGGAACCTGCTGCACCCGCTACTCCAATATCCAGGATTCGCTCTACACCAATCCGGTCATGACCCCAAAACGCCAGCTGCAGGTGCTTTCTGGAGCTGCCGGGATGGATGACAACCTCCAAAGTATCCAATACATCCCCTCCACAGGCTACATCCTTTGGTCAACCGCGATCCTGAACGCGCCTGCCTTCAGCCAACCGGGACTGGTGCTCTCCACTTCAGAGCTTTTTTCGAATCCTTCCGCTCTGGAGGATGATTCTATCCCGGGGGCTGTAACGAGCTTGAAAGTCTGGCCCAATCCGGTTCAAAGAGGAGAATCCCTAAACGTCTCCGGCAAATCCACCTTGTCAAATCTGGAGATCTATAACTTGAAAGGGCAGCGGCTCAAGAGCATTGAGATCAAATCCAAGAGCGGGGAAATCTCCACAGCCGGATTGAGTACCGGAATCTACCTGATCAAGGCAAAAGACCTTTCCGGAAAGAGCTTTAGCAAGCGAATACTTGTTAATAATTAAGAATTAAAAATTAAGAATTAAGGGCGGTTTGGCTTTTACTCCCTGCCGGACCTCTCGCCTCCTTATCACCGGCAATTGCCTTGCCCCTCTCTATCATCTCCCTTCACGAAGCGGTTTGAAAGCGGCTAGATAGCGGTCAGACAGCGGTTAGATAGCGAGATGATCACAAGTGACCGTAACATAGCTTTCAAGCTGTTGTTCCCGAGGCTTGAGCCTCGGATGACCTGATAAACAGGCTAAGATGCCCGGGAAGAATTGTACCTCCCGTCATTTAAGTCCCAACGGGGCGCAGGCTGTTGACAAAGCCGAGATATCGAAATTTAGAGATGAATAAACAACCGTCATTCCAGCGAGGGCTGGAAACCAGATATTTATAAGTGATTGCGGTGCAGTTACCTGAATTCCTGCCTCCGCAGGAATGACGACCGTGTTTCGGTCCATATCTATATTATTGAGACTTTGTCAACACGCTGAGTCCCAACGGGACGGTATTTTAGATAGCTAATGAGCCAGCACAGAGAGCTTTTCAGAGTCCCGACGGGACTCAAATGGATGGATGATTAAAATTTTTACATACTCTAAAGCCCATGTTACAAACAGGCTAAAGCCCATGTTACAAACAGGCTAAAGTCCATGTTACGGACAGGCGGAAGCCTGTGTTAAGCCGCCCTTAATTCTTAATTATTAATTTCTTAATTATTAATTATCTCTTTGTTCTTTCTTGAGTTTGCTCCACCACTCCATGCGTTTCTCGATATCTTTTTCAAAGCCGAACTTGCCGGGTTTGTAATAGACCTGCTCTCCCAGTTGTTCCGGAAAGTAATCCTGATAAAAATAAGCGTTTTCGAACTCATGATCATAGCGGTAGTTTTTGCCATAATCCAGATCTTTCATGAGCTTGGTGGGCGCGTTGCGGATATGGAGCGGAACCCCGTAGTGACTGGTTTTGATCGCATCCGCTGCAGCAGCTTTGTAGGCCATATAGAGCGCGTTGGATTTGGGGGCTGTAGCCAGATAGACCACAAGTTGAGCGATGGCATTATTGGCCTCCGGCATGCCCAGAAAGTGAACTGCTTCCTTGACGGAGATCGCCATTTGCAGGGCTTGGGGATCAGCCAGACCTATATCTTCAGAGGCAAAGCGGATCATCCTGCGCACGATATAGAGCGGATCTTCACCCGCTTCCAGCATCCGCGCCAGCCAATAGAGCGCGGCTTGAGGATCGGAACCCCTCACGGATTTATGCAGCGCGGAGATCAGGTTGTAATGCTCTTCCTTGTTTTTGTCATAGAACATGGTCTTTTTGGCCAGGGTTCTGGCAAGCTTTTCGATCTCGGGATGAGGGTTCTGCTTCAGGGTGGCGGCAAGCAGTTCGAGATCATTCAAAGCTCGTCTGGCATCGCCTCCGGCAGTATCTGCCAACCACCCGATCACCTCTTCATCTTCTTCCAGTCCCAGTTCCTGAAAACCTTTGCTGATGATGACCCGGAGGTCCTCTTCAGGGAGCATGCCAAGCACAAAGACATGGCAACGCGAGAGCAGAGCGGGAATCACTTCAAAAGAGGGATTCTCAGTTGTGGCTCCGATCAGGATCACCGCACCGCTCTCCACATAGGGCAAAAAAGCGTCCTGCTGGCTCTTGTTGAAACGATGAATCTCGTCAATGAACAGGATCGTGCGTTGATTTTGCATACGGTGCGCAAAATCCGCATCCTTCATCACTGCTTTCACATCGTTGATTGAAGAGAGAACCGCGGAAAAATGGACGAAACGCTGGGTGGTCGATCTCTCGATAATATGCGCGATCGTGGTCTTTCCCGTTCCGGGCGGTCCCCAGAGGATGAAGGAATGGAATTCTCCGCTTTGGACCATCCGGTGGAGCAGAGAATCAGGAGCGATCAGCTTGGACTGGCCTCTGATCTGATCCAGGGTATCCGGACGCAGTTTCTCTGCCAGCGGGACTTTGCGGTCTTCTTTCGGGCTTTCGTTAAACAGGCTGGTCTGGTCCTTGCGCATCGCTACAGTTCTGCTATTCGAAGAGACCGTTCAGTTCGGAGGGGTCAAACCAGATCATGGAGCCTTGCAATCTTTGCATTTCTGCCAGGATCACCTGCTTGTGCTGCTCTTCTTCAGCCGCAAAACCCTCAAGCAGTGCCTTGATCTCAGGGTCTTTGGTCTGAGCTGCCAGTTCCTGATAGATCGACGCGGCAAGGTCTTCCCGGGAGGAAGCAAATTCCAGAACTTCAAGCGGTTCAGAGAGTTTGACGTCTTTGATCTCGGGGATCAGGGGAGAAAACTCAGGTTTCTTTTCTCCGGGGAATTCCGTGCTGAAGGCAGCGCGCACTTTTTCCTCATGGTTTTGTTCAAGGATCTGCAATTCCTGAAAGATCGCGCTGGTTTCGGGACCACGGAAACTCTTGGCCAGAGCATGATAGAGCTTCTGAGAGCGGATCTCGGAGAGGATCACCAATAGGTATGTGTCTTTTCTGTTCATCTTAACCTCCATATTATATATTTGTTTAGGCTGTCTGACGGATAAGCGCGACAGCATCGATGTGCTTCAGACGCTGCAGCGGAACGAGCACGCTGAGCAGGGTGAACGCGTATGATATGATAATCACCAGCAGGTAATCGGAGAGCTGAAACTGCACCGGAAGCGTGATAAACTCCGCGTCGGAGATCGGAAGTTTGATCAATCCGCTTGTCCTTTGCAGCAGAAGCAGAGCGGTGCTGAGCAGCAAACCCAGCGCAATTCCCAGGCTGCTGAGGATGAAGGATTGGATCAAAAACAGATTGCGCAGCTGGATGTCCTGATAACCGATGGCCTTGAGCAGACCAAGCTCTTTTTTCTTCTGGGAGATCAGCTTCAGCATGTTTCCTGTAAGGTTGAAAGACGCTATGATATACATAAAAAGCATGATCACAAACATCAGGAATTTCTCGAAGCGCATGGCAGTGTAAAGCGAAGAGTCAAAGCTGCTCCAATCTTCTATCTTATACTGAGGAAATGCTTTGCGCAGCTGGCTGCTGTAGGCACGCACCCTGCTTTTATCCGGAGAACTCAGCTCCAGATAGTCTATCCCGTTGAAATATGAGCGAAACCAGGCAGCCGTGGAGAGGGGAATATAGCTGAAAGACTGGTCGTATTCAGGCATCCCCGCGCTGAAAATAGCCAGAACACTTAAGCTCCTGATCTGAGGAAGCATCCCGAACGCGGTGGGCTGAGAGAACGTCGGGGACAGAATCTGGATGGTATCACCCACCGAGGCTCCCAATTGATATGCCAGCCCTGCTCCCAGCACGATTCCTCCATCCGGCAAACTGAGCCTGTCAACGCTGCCCTGAAGGATACCTTGTTGCATGCCACCGGGTGTGATAAAAGCGGGATTGAGCACTTTGGCCACTTTCTGATGTTTGAAGATGTCGATGCCAAAGCTGACGGTGGGGGTCACCTGAGTCTTGTGTTTGAGCATCAGTTCGTTGCGGATCACAGGAGCAGCATTGAAGCCAAGCGCTTGCAGGCGCGGTTCCAGTTGCTGATAATCCACAAACTCGGAGCCGTCTTTGGAACTGATCCGAAGCTCAGAGAGGGTGGAGATCAATCTGTCCTGCATATCTGCCTGAAATCCGTTCATAACACTGCTTACCGCAATTAATGCCAGAACACCCAGGGTGATCCCTGCCAGCGTGAGATAGTGGCTTCTGCCCAGCAGCCAGCGGCTTCTGTTTTGCAGATATTTGTGTGCCAGGTAAAAGATACTCTTGTTTTTCATCCTGAAGTCCAGACTGCGCGGAGGCATGGTTTAGTCAAGCAGCATTTTGGCCACTCTCAATATTGACAGTTTTTTATTGACACCCACAGGGCAGCAGTAAAAGATGAGATTATGAGAAATGTCCTGATTTTCATGCTGGCTCTATTGCTGCTGGGCGGATGCGAGATCTTCGGATTGCGCGATGCCGATCTGCCTTCCGCTCCCGCGCCGTGGAACGATTTTACGTCCACCTGGGAGCAATGCGTGCAGAATCTGGGCTATTGCTACACCGATGAACGCAATCTGGTGAAATACACCGGTTTGTTCAGGACGGATTATCGCTTCACTTTCTCACCTCAGGATATCCAGGAACACAATATCACTCAGGTCTGGGACCGTGCCGTGGAGCAGGATATGCTGATCAATCTGCACAATCAGAGCCAGAAGATCACCCTTGAACTGGCAGTCATGCCGGATAATCCTGATGACATCTCTGCTTCCGAAGCCAAGATCTACCGCAGCTATACGATCAGCGTCAAAACCTCTGAAGGCCTTGAAAACTTCTCGGGCAACATGGAGCTGCAACTGCGCAAAGACTATGGATATTGGTATATCTACCGCTGGTATGATTATCGCAGCGGCAATCTGCCGGGCTGGGGCAGGCTGAAATATGACTACTGGCAATAGATTCCCTGCGGTTTGCCTTCTGGTCTCTTTGCTGCTGCTGGTCAGCTGCCGCAATCCTTTTCGCCCATCTTTGACCTACAATGAAGACGACGGTTTATTGAACAGCTCCCCCCAAAAGGTTTTGGAAAATCTGCAACGAGCTTATCAGGATAAAGATATCGAGCTCTACAAAAAGCTGCTGGCACCTGATTTCAGGTTTGAACTGCTGGCTGCTGAAGTTTCTGCGATCGGAATTGACCTCAATGAAGACGGCATTCCGGATTCCTGGTGGGGTTTTGATCAGGAGATCGATCTCACGGAAAACCTTTTTTACAACGGCTCCAGCGACGGGCAATACCCTCCCCCGGATCAGATCATGCTGCGCTTGCAGATCCCACCCGAAAACGCCTGGGACATCGATCCCGAAGTGGGTCATGAGGATTGGATCGTCATCCCCTGCAGCTTTGACCTCACGCTTACCTACCTTTCCAGCAGCACCACGATCACAGCCAGTGGTGTGGCACGGTATTACCTGTATAAAGCACAAAACCGCTGGTATATAGCGATCTGGAGAGACGAATCGAACCTCTAAACCGCGAGGGCAGGATCCTGGCAATTGACTATGGTGAGAAGCGGATCGGGCTGGCTCTCAGCGACCCCCTGCGTATCTTTGCCAAGCCCTTCCGGGTGCTTCCAAACCTCGGAATGGAGCAATTCATTGCAGAGCTTCAGCCTATCCTCAACGAACAGCAAGTGCTGTTGATCTTGGTGGGAATCCCTTATGCCATCGAGGGTGGGAATACCGCCAAAACCGAGGAAGTGATAGAATTCAAAAATGCGCTCGCGGAACGCGCTGAGCTCCCTGTGCAGGGCTGGGATGAAAGGTATAGCACGGATGAAGCACATCAGGAACTGAAAAAGATGGGCTATGGTTGGCAGGAAGCACGCAGTCTGGTGGACGCCATGGCAGCGGCAATGATCCTGAAAAGCTATTTGAACATAAACTCATAAAGGAATTTATCGATGAACAGAATTCACTATATCATAATTGGTGCTCTGGCGCTGCTATTGTTGATCTGCGGCTTTCTGGGGCTGAAGATTTTCTCACCTCTGAACACGGACGAAGTGCTGCTGAGAGTTGAACGGGGTGACAACGCAGGAGTGATCGCCTCAAAGCTTTCCGACGCGGGATTGATCCGCAGTCCGCGGCTCTTCAGGCTACTTGCCAAAATCACAGGGGCGGATCGTAAGCTAAAAGCCGGAGTCTACAAATTTGGCGGCAAGATAAACCTGCTTCGAACCGTGCAGCGTTTACAGGGTGGACATAGCCACTCTCTTTCCCTCACGATCCCGGAAGGCCTCTCGCTCTACGCGGTTCTGCACAAGATATCCAAATCCGGATTGGCAGATTATGATTCACTGGCTGCTGTTGCCAATGATCCTGTTGTGATCAAAAGACTTACCGGGATGGATCTTCCCTCTCTGGAGGGCTTTCTCTATCCCGAAACCTATCGCATCGAACTAGGTACGAGCCCGGAAGATATCCTGAAGATCCAAACCACTGAATTCTTTAAGATACTTACATCTGCAGGGATCAAGGCTCAGGCGGACAGCAGCTTTTATTCCAAGCTGATTCTGGCATCGATCGTCGAAAGCGAATCCATGTATGAAGATGAGCGTGTCACTGTGGCTGGTGTCTATTACAACCGTTTGGCGGATGGCATGAAGCTGGAAGCCTGCCCCACCGTGGATTATGTCCTGGAACAACAGGGGATTCACCGGGAGGTGCTGAGCCTGGCAGATATCGCGATCGACAGCCCATATAACACGTATGTGAACCCCGGGCTGCCTCCAACCCCCATCTGCAATCCCTCCATCAGCAGCATTCAGGCTGCCTATGCCCCCCAAAAACATGATTATTTCTTCTTCCAGGCTGATCGGAAGGGACGCAACGTCTTTTCCCGCACTTATCGTGAGCATCTGCAAAAGATGGCCGATCTGCCCAGTCGGGTGGAAAAAACATTGACAAAGAATACAGGAAAATAGGATTATCTTTGTAAAGAATATAGCCAAGCCAAAGAAAAAAATACCGGGAGGAAATATGAAAGCTGTGAAAATAGCTATCCTGCTTATGATTAGTGTTTTACTGCTGCTCAGCCTGGGCTGCGGAAGAAACAAACCCACCGTCAAACCCTCGGGTGAGGAAGTTTACCGTCCCACCTGGTGGGGTCAGCAAAAAGACGATAACGTCGTCTGCACCTACGGTCAAGCCACCAAGGTGAGCGAAACCATTTCCATCGATACTGCCAAGAACAACGCCATTTATGATGCCGCCCAATTCATCGAAGTATATGTTGCCGGCATGGTCAAGACCTATGAAGAGGAAGCCGGAGTCTTCGATCCTCAGCTGCTGGCTCTCTCCTCCAAAGTGGTCAAATCCGTTGCCGAAGCTCGGTTCAGCGGTGTTCAATATGACAAGATCGAGACCCGTCGCATTGAAGAAATGGGTATGATGCGCTATAAGACCTGGGTTCAGGCCAAGGTTCCCCGCAGCGAGATCCGCAAGAGCGTTTCTGCCAATATTCGCAATGAAGAAGCTCTCTACAATCAGTTCAAAGCCTCACAGGCTTTCCGCGAATTGGAAGCAGAACTGGGTAACTAAACCCGATTTTAGACCCTTCAAAAAGAAACCGCACTTGTTACAGCGCGGTTTCTTTTTTTATGTGATCAGGATAATCAGAAGGCCAGCATCAGCAAGGCTTCGACGTCCTCCCGGTTGAGACGGCTGAAGCCTCCTATCCTGGGATAGATCATGATCAGGTCCAGCAGACGAGGCAGTTCATTGTCTTTGATACCCAGCTCGCGCAGAGATGTTGCTGAACCCCAGGCCTTGATTTTGGCGCGGAAAGCTTTGAGCGCGGAAGCAGTGTTGTCCTCATTCCAAACAGCTTTGGCCCAGAGATCGAAGATCTTGGGATCGCGCTCTGCCATGAACTCGATCCAGGCAGGGAAGATCACTCCCAAACCCTCTCCGTGTGAGATCTCGGGATGCAGCGCCGAGAAGGCATGCTCGATCTGATGACAAGCCCAATCCCCGCCTTTCATTCCGGCTCCGGAGATCCCGTTCAGAGCCAGAGTCGCGCTCCAGGCCAGATTCGCTCTGGCGCTTGTATCGAGCGGATCTCTGAGCAGTCTGTCGGTCATGGCAATAATCGTCTTTTGCAACGAGTCGTCAATTCCCATTGTCACAGAGGCTTCAGGATCCATAAAGTAGAATTCAAGGATGTGCGCGATCGCGTCTAAAGCACCGTTCACAGTCTGTTTTGGAGGCAGGGTGCTCTGATAAGCGGGATCGATCACTGTGGCCCTCGGATAGACCAATTCAGATCCCATTCCCCACTTTTGTTGTGTGGCGGTGTTGGTTAGCACACTGTTGCCGTTCATTTCTGAACCTGTGGCGGAGATCGTGAGTACCGCAAAGATGGGTAAAGCTCTTTCTATCCTGGCTTTACCGCTGAAGACCTCCCAGATGTCATCCAGATAAAAGCCGGCCGCTACTGCTTTGGCAGAGTCGATCACGCTCCCTCCACCCACTGCCAGAATGGCATCGACAGCTTCAGTCCGGGCCAAAGCGATCAGTTCGCGCACCTTTTCCAGAGTGGGATTTGCCTGGATGCCCCAGGCTTCCACCCGGGCGATCCCTGCTGTTTCCAGCATGGCAATAGTATCCGCATACACACCATTGTGTTTGATCGAACCGCCCCCTGCCGCCAACAGGCATTTATGGACACCGGCAGCAGTCAGATCCGCAGCCAGCTTGGTGATCATCCCGACCCCAAAGTGTACCTTGGTCGGGTTGTAAAACGTGAAATTATTCATCTGATTCTCCATAAGATCATAGCTTTATGCACCCTTAGTCCCATTTAGTAACCCATATATCTATAATAAAGCATTTTGTTTCGTTTGCAAGTTCCCAAGATTTGATTGACAGATTTACCCCGCATGCCAGATGAGGAATCGTGAATAAAGAAATATCTATCATCGGAGCAGGACTTGCCGGCTGCGAAGCCGCGCTCTATCTGGCCCACAGGGGCTGGAAGGTGCAGCTGTTTGAGATGCGTCCCGAAAAGCAAACCCCTGCTCACAGCACTGAACTTCCGGCAGAACTGGTCTGCTCCAATTCGCTGAAGTCCTTGCGTCTGGACACCGCTTCCGGTTTGTTGAAAGCAGAGCTGGAAACCCTTGGCTGCGAGCTTCTTCCTCTGGCAAAAGAGGCTCTGGTTCCGGCAGGACAAGCCCTGGCTGTGGATCGGGAAGTCTTTTCCCAAAAAGTTTTGCACGCTCTTCAGGACTGTCCGGGAATCAACCTGATCACCCAAGAGATAACAGAGCTTCCCGATAGCCTCTGCATCCTGGCTTCGGGCCCGCTAACCTCTGATAAGCTAATGGCAGATCTGATGCGGAAACTGGGTGAGGAGCAGCTCTATTTCTTTGATGCCATCGCGCCTATCGTGGAGGCCTCAAGCCTCGACTACAGCAAGGTTTACAGCAAGGATCGCTATGACAAGGGCGAGCCGGACTACCTCAATTGTCCCTTTTCCAAAGAGGAATATTACAGCTTCGTGGATGCCCTGATCTCCGCTGAAAAGCATGAGGCACATGAATTTGAGAACCAATTCTTCAGCGCCGTGAAGTTCTCCTTCTATGAGAATTGCATTCCCATCGAAGAGATCGCGCGCCGGGGGGTGGACAGCCTGCGTCACGGAGTCATGAAACCCATGGGACTGGAAGATCCGCGCACGGGCAGAAAGCCCTGGGCTGTCTTGCAACTGCGCACAGAGAACAAGCTTTGCAGCAGCTTCAACCTCGTGGGCTGCCAGACCATGCTGCGCTATCCGGAGCAAAAGCGGGTCTTCCGGATGATCCCGGGTTTGGAGAATGCGGAATTCCACCGCTTTGGTTCCATCCACCGCAATTCCTACTTGAACTCTCCAGAAGTGCTGAATCCCGATCTTTCGCTCAAAGCTCTGCCCCATGTCTATATCGCAGGACAGCTCAGCGGGGTCGAAGGCTATGTGGAGAGTATCGGTTGCGGGCTTTTGGCGGCACGTAATCTGGACTTGAGATATCTGAATCTCCAAAAGGGCGGAACGGCGTCCGCCCGTACTGCTTTACCCCCGGAAACCATTATAGGTCAGCTTTGGCGCCATCTCACCAGCCCCTCTGAAGGCAAGTTCCAACCCATGAACGCCAATTTTGGGATTCTGCCTGTTCTGGACAACCCTCCCCGGGACAAGAAACAAAAAAAAGAAATGTATTCAAGCCGTAGTCTGGAAAGCCTCAAAAGCTGGCTGGACGCGAATAAACTATAGTTATCAAGGAGCTAAACCATGCCCAAAATGATCTCAGCCTGTGGAATCGATTGTGAGAATTGCGAATGCCGTCTGGCAACCCTTTCTGGAGACCTGACCCAAAAAGCGGACGTTGCCGAGCGCTGGTCCAAAAACTATGAGAATGCCTTTACGACAGATGACATCAACTGTGTGGGCTGCACTCTGGAAGGCATCCACTTTGCCTGGTGTTCCAAGTGCCCGATCCGCACCTGCGCGGTTGGCAAAGGTTTCAGCACCTGCGCCGAATGTGAGCTTTTCCCCTGTGAGAACAATCAGTTCGTGCTTGCCAACGTTCCGGATGCCAGAGCCAATATCGAGAGTCTGAGAAGCGTCTAAGCGCGGACCGCGATCAGCATTGCCAGCCCCACCAAAGCTGATCCGATCAGCATGGGGAGCAGCACTGCCTCGCCCAGGAGCAGCCAGCCTCCAAAGAGGGCAAAGACAGCTTCACTGCAGAGGATGATCGCTGCCCTGGCAGGCGCAACTCTCTTCTGCGCATAGGCTTGCAGACTGAAAGCGATCCCCACTGAAAAGATTCCTCCGTAGAGAATCGGACCTGCTGCCTTGCCGATATTCAGCAGCAAAGCTTCGGAAATCAGGTAAGCCGGAGCCTTGATTCCGTTCCAGACCAGGGTTGCTACCAGACTGAGGGCTGCCGTCACGGCGTACTGGGTAAAGGCAAGCTCCAGAGTATCATAGGACTGCCGCAGCTTGTCCACCAGCTGCACATGCAGCGCCCAGAAGATCGCTCCGAGCAGCACCAAAGCATTGCCCAGCGAGGCTTCGAGGTTGCTGAAATCGTTGATCAGACCCAAGCCTGCAACAGCAAGCACTGAGGATACCCAGATCAGACGCTGCATCTTCTGTCCCCTGAACAAACCCAAGAGCGGCACCATCACCACATAGAGTCCTGTGATGAAACCGGCAGCACCCGCAGTGGTCCAGAGCATTCCCGTTTGCTGCAAAGATGAGGCTATGAACAGCACCAAACCCAGGCTGAGCGGAGAATAGCGCAGCCTCTGTCCCGTCCTCGGAACTGCCTGCTTCTGTTTTGATAACAATGCCACAATACCGATGCACAACGCGCCCAAAGCAAAGCGCAAAGCGTTGTAGAGAAAGGGATCCAGATGAGCATTGCCCATCCTTTGCGCCACAAAGGCAAAGCCCCAGATCGCTGCGGTCAGGACCAGATACAGATAGCTGGAAAACATCAGTTAAGCCCTTATACGCGAATCATGAATTCCGGAGCTCCCGGATACAAGCTGAGAGATTCATCTTAGCAGTGTCATTTTCCTGGTAAGGGATCTCCCTTCAGTTCTCAGAACACAGAAATAGATTCCTGAAGCGAGGGGATTTCCATCAGAATTCCTGCCATCCCACTCGAAACTGGATTTCCCGCTGAGGAGTTCGGATTTGATGATGGTCTGAACGAGCTGACCTTTGAGGTTGTAGATCTGAAGGCTGGCCCTTGCGGGTTTTGGGAAATCAAAGCTTATGGAAGTGAGAGTGTTAAAAGGATTTGGATGAACACGCAGAATCACGTCTGCAACGGGAACCGCTGGATCATCATTATTTACAGGGCGGAATTCCAGGTAGGGATATCCGTCATTGACCTCTGCGTTAGGATCGGGCATCCAAACATGGTCATAGTCAAAACTCACATAGGTATCGCCCGGGTATGGAACAATGGTCATCGCTTCGTGAGTTCGTCCCTCCCCGGCAGCAGAGTTTTCCAAGCCTGAACTTTGCATATCCCAGTAGCAGAAGTTCACGGTCGAATCAGCTGAGTTTTGCCCCATGAATCCTCCCGCGTTGGTGTTTGCAGTAACCAAGCCGGTTGAATAGCAGGTGGAAATGCTTGATTCCAGCAGACAGGATCCAATGAACCCGCCGGCTATGTTCAGAGCCTGAACCGGAGCTCTGGAGTAGCTGTCTGTGACGTTTGAGGCAGAGCATTCGCCGATCAAGCCTCCCGCAAGCTCACTTGCTACCACTCCAACCAGAGAAACTGCTCTGGCAATAGTGGAAGATTGAGCCCTGCCCATGACTCCGCCCACTTCGTTCACACCGGTGACACTGCCTTCAGCTGTGCAATTATAGCTATAGATCAAATTGGCAGATCCGGCTAAAACTCCAACCCTGGATCCTCCTGAAACGTTTGCATTCAAGACTGCCAAATTAATGATATCCGCCCTATCCAATTTCCAGAACAGTCCTGTGTTCTGGTTCCCGGGAAGATTGATCGTCAGGTTATTGATACTGTAGTCGTTACCGTTAAATTCACCTGTAAACGGCATAGCCGCCGTCGGTTCCTGATCAGGAAGCATCCCGATCGGCAACCATCCCGCATTGAAGGGAGCTTCTGAAAGGTCAATATTTGCAGTCTGGATGAAGCAAGCATCGAGGAACCAACGTACATTGTACAGCTGCTGAGCGGTGGCAATCTGATAAGGATCTGCGGAACTGCCACTCCCTCCGGCAAACATCGATTCCTGGCCTGGCCTCAGCAACGGATATCCCTGATTTTGAGCTTGTGTATCCTCTTGCCAGACGAGATAGAAATTCCAGCCCACATAGGTCTCCGGATCATAGGGATAGGTCATTTGATCCGTGTTTCGCATTTCTCCCAGCGCTGAATTCTGCATTCCTGAAGTCTCATAGTTCCAGTAGCTATGCGTTGCCGTACTGCCGGTCGATTTGCCCACCAAGCCTCCCGCGAAGGATGGTTCGGTGTTTTCCCAGGTGATCAGACCGGTGGAATAGCAATTACTAAGGTTGGAATCCTGGATCGATCCAACCAGACCGCCAAGCTCTTCCGCACTCGCGTTGCCTGTATTGGTGTGGGCAAAACAATCACTTATCTGGCTGCTGGTCACTTTCCCCGCCAAACCGCCCAATTTACTTAAACCGCTGATACTGCCGGAAGCAAAACAGGAAGCCAGGCTGCTATCTTCACATTGCCCAACGATTCCACCCTCAAAATAGTAACCGGTTATAGTCACAGTTGCGTCACAAAACCTGATTTGCGAATCCGTGGCCCTGCCTGTGATTCCCCCCAAATTTTGACTCATGAAAGTAGGATGCTCGAGGACGCTTCCCTGAACAGAGCAACGCGTTATCTGGCTCTGATCTGTTAGCCCCGCGATTCCTCCGGCCGGTCCCGTTCCGCGTACGGTGCCCAAAAAACTACTGTCAAGAATCTGGCCATTGCTGCATCTTCCCACCAGACCTCCACATGCATCCCTTCCAATGATGGTGCCACTTACGCTGCAATTGCTTATTGAGCCGTCCAGAAGCAGGCCGGCAATCGCTCCCGTTTCCGAATGATCAGTCGTTATATTGACATTGTCGAGATTCAGGTTTAGAATGGTGGCGTCAGCTCTCCCCAAGAGACCCTGTTCATCAATATCAAATCCGGGACGGTTGATGAACAAGTTTGAAATACTGTGATCACCTCCATCGATCGTGCCCGTAAACTCGTTGGTGAAGATTGATCCAATCGGCTCCCAGCCCGCCCCTGTGTTGTAGGGCGCAATGCCCAGATCAATATCTGCTGTCAGGCGGAAGTATCTATTGTTCATGTAGTTGCGCATATTATCCAGATGCTGGGCAGTGGCAATTTGATACGGATCGGCCTGGGTGCCAGTACCTCCGGCAAATTGCGCGGATAAAGTGCCGCTCAGTAAGGTCAGCATCGCCAGAATAATTGGGGTCAATCTGCGGTTTCTAAACATTATAGTCTCCTATGTGCCGGTTTGCTCAGTTATGCTAAATAAACTGTTTGAGAATCCCGGGTATTCGTATCGAATCTAAGCAGGGGATTAGTCACTGTCTGTTTAAATCACACTCTACGGATGGACAAACTATTGAATGCAATTGGTCTGTCTCGTCTTTAAATGTCAAGTTTTTTATAATTTGTCTGGAGCCTCAAGAAAAAATCACGCATACCCCCAAAATTTTTCAGTGCTAGCCTGCAAAGCTTCGTCGTAAGCGTGTTGCAGATGTTTAAGCTGTTGAAAATGTTCGACTAATCTA
>JAKLEY010000089.1 GCA_022711455.1 Candidatus Cloacimonadota bacterium | reverse complement strand
TGTTTTTTCATTCAGAATCTCCTGTGAACTTATCTTTCTCTCATGTTTTCTGAAGAAGCCATTTTGGTCAAGAGAAAAAGATGCACTTTCATATGATATTTTTAACTTGACGAAATCAGGCGGCTATCCAGACTAACGCAAAAATAAACCTTTAATCTGACCCAGTGAGGTAGAAAGGAGCAAAAATGACAAGTACCCCACAATTCCTTGGACGCAACGTCTTTGACCTTGATGACTACTCCGCCGAAGAAATAATGTATATTTTGGAAGCCGCGCGTGGCATGAAGGAAATCAACCTGAGAGAATACAAAAAGATCCCCACCCTGAGAGGAAAGACCATCTGCACCCTCTTTGTGGAGAACAGCACCCGCACCCGAATGTCTTTTGAACTGGCAGCCAGCCGTTTATCGGCAGACGTGGTCAGTTTTCAGGCTTCCATTTCCGCTCTCCAGAAAGGAGAAAGCCTGCAGGACACGGTTTACACTCTGGATGCCATGGGCATCGATCTCTATTGCATCCGGCACAGCAGCCCGGGAAGCCCGCAGCTGGTTCACAAATATTCCGGAAAACCCGTGATCAACGGGGGAGACGGACGTCACGCGCATCCCACCCAGGCTCTGCTGGATATCTTTTCGATCTGGGAAAAACTGGGCTCGCTGAATGGCCTGAAAGTGACCATTGTCGGAGATATCCTCAACAGCCGCGTAGTCCGTTCCAACCTGATCGGAATGCGCAAGCTGGGCGCCATGGTGACGGTTTGCGGACCCAAGACCCTGATGCCGGGCTCGATGGAAGAGATTTATGGCTGCCGGGTCGAATATGACCTGCAGACAGCTTTGAAAGACGCGGATGTGGTGATGGGCCTGCGCATGCAGCTCGAACGCCAGACCGAGGGGCTCTTCCCCAGTCTGGAAGAATATTCCAAACACTATGTCCTCTCGCGGGACACCATTAAATATGCCAAAAAAGATGCTCTCATCATGCATCCCGGCCCCATGAACCGCGGGATCGAGATCCTGCCGGAGATTGCGGACAGCAATCAGAGCATCATCGTGGAACAGGTTGCAAACGGAGTTGCAGTCCGCATGGCACTGATGTTCCTGATCCTGGGTGGAAAGGCATAGGAGGATAAAATGAAAACTTTAATCAAAAACGCCAGCATCTATCTCGACGGGAAATTCGTGAAACAAGACGTCCTGATTGAGGACGAGCTGATCAGTAAGATCGGCCCTAAGCTCAGAGACGCTGCAGATAACACCGTCGACGCCTCCGGAAAGCACCTTTGCCCCGGCTTTGTGGATCTGCACAGCCACCTCAGAGACCCGGGACAGACCTACAAAGAAGATATTGTGACCGGAACCCGCTCTGCTGCCAAGGGCGGATTTACCACTGTTTGCGCCATGCCAAACACTGAGCCGGCAGTGGATAACATTGCCACCGTGGAATATATCCAGCGGCGTGCCAAAGACCTCGGATACTGCAAGGTCTTGGTGATCGGAGCAATGACCAAACACCTGGGCGGGGAAGAGTTATCAGAAATGGCGACCATGAAAGCAGGCGGTATCATCGCGGTCACGGATGACGGAAAATGCGTGCAGAACGCGCGGTTGATGCTTTCCTGCATGAAATACGCCTCCAATTTTAACCTGCCCGTGATCATTCATGCTGAGGATTATTCTCTTGCCGGCAAGGGTCAGATCCATGCCGGAAAGATCGCTTCCCAGCTGGGATTTTCAGGAATTCCGGCTCTGGCGGAAGAGGTGATCATAGCGCGGGATATCATGCTGGCAGCAAACGCCAAAGTTCACCTCCACGTTGCTCATATCAGCACCGCAAAATCTCTGCAACTGGTGCGTGAAGCCAAAGCGGAAGGTCTTGCCATCACTTGCGAAGTGACCCCCCATCATCTGACTCTCACAGAAGAAGCCTGCCTCAGCTTTGACACCAACACCAAAATGAAGCCACCCCTGAGGCCGGATAACGATCGCAGGGCTCTGATCGACGCGCTTCGTGAGGGATTGATAGATTGCGTTGCCACCGATCACGCCCCGCATGCGGATTTTGAAAAAGAACGCGAGTTTGACCACGCGCCCTTTGGCATCATTGGTTTTGAGACGGCTTTCCCGGTGCTCTATGACAAGCTGGTGACCACTGGCTTGCTTTCTCTGGAAAGGTTGGTGGAAAGCATGACATCAGCTCCGGTGAAGACAATGCGCTTGCCGGATAATGCAATTGCCGCAGGAAATCCGGCCGATCTGGTGTTGCTGGATCTGAATGCAAGCACTGTGGTGGATCCGGATAGTATTCTCTCCAAAAGTAAAAACAGCCCCTGGTTGGGAACTGAATTGAAAAGCAAAATCGTTCGCACTATCTGCGGCGGAAGGACCACCTGGGAAGCATGAACCAAGAACTGGCCTGCCTTTCTCTGGCTGTGAAGACAGAGCGGATAAACGAACTCTATAGGGTCATCAGCGTTGAAGAACCCGGTTTGGCAAAAAAGTGCCGGGCCGGGAATTTCTTTGAACTCAGGAGCAGTGCCGTGTCCAGCCGCAAGCTTTTCAAACCTATCAGTGTTTACAGGGTGGATGGCTCTGAGATCAGCTTCCTCATCAAGAGGTTGGGGCCAGGTTCTGAGGCTCTTTGTGATCTGAAAACCGGCGATCTGCTCGAACTTTATGGCCCCCTGGGAAATTCTTTCCCCTTGGTTTCTGATGCTCATATTCTCCTGGTCAGCGGTGGAGTGGGATATCCGCCCCTGGCAGGTTTGAAAAGCGCTTTGGATAGTTCCAATCACGTCTTTAGCCTGCACGGCGCGACCACTTCTCTGGATAGGTTCCCCGCGGATGAGATCTGGCAGATAGAGGGTTCCTCTGAACATCAGGGTTTTGTGACCGAAGGTATCTTACAATATCTGGAGCGTGCATCGGTTGATCTGGTCTATGCCTGTGGCCCTTCTGCCATGTTAAAGGCAGTTTCCATGATCTGTGCCGCCAGAGGGATCAGGGCTTATGTCTCAATGGAAGCCTATATGGCATGCGGGATCGGGGCTTGTCACGGCTGCGTGATCCCGGTGGGGGACGCCTCCAGCTATGACTATCAGCGCGTCTGTAAAGAAGGCCCTGTCTTTGATGCGGCAAGCATTGTCTGGGAGCTTATATGAACCTTCTTGCTTCAAAACTGGGTAAGCTGCAACTGAAGAATCCGGTCACTGTGGCTTCCGGCACTTTTGACACGGAATATGGACAGTTTTATGACCTTAATCATTTGGGAGCCTATACTTCCAAGACCATTACTCCGGAGCCCAAGATCGGCAATCCGGGGCCTCGATTGTTTGAAACAGAAGCAGGGCTGATCAATTCTATCGGATTGCAGAACCCCGGATATCTGAGCTTTATAAACGATCACCTCCCCGCCCTCCGTGCGAAGCTGGATATTCCTCTTATAGTAAGCTTTTCAGGATCTACCTTGCAGGAATTCTGCCAGGTACTTTCAGCTCTTGAAGAGACGGGTATGGCGGACGCTTATGAAATAAACGTCTCCTGCCCCAATGTCGAAAATGAAGGGATCGCCTTTGGCGTGGACGCTAAGGTCGTCGCTGAGCTGACCTTGGCGTTGCGCAAACTTACCAAACGCGAACTGATCATCAAGCTCAGCCCCAATGTGACAGATATTGTCAGCGTTGCCAGAGCGGCAGCAGAAGCTGGAGCTGACTCACTGGCTTTGATCAATACCCTGTTCGGGATGGCTATCGACTGGCGGACCGGATCATCCAGGATTAAAAAGGGAATCGGAGGCTATAGCGGCACCGCGATCAAACCCGTGGCTCTGGCTCTTACCTACAAAGTTGCCTCAGCAGTTTCGATTCCCATCCTTGCCATGGGTGGGATCTATACCTGGCAGGATGCACTGGAATTCTTCTATGCCGGGGCAAGCGCGGTAGCCCTGGGCACAGCCAATTTCAGCAATCCGTATGCTGCCCTGGATTGCATATCCGGGCTGGACCAATACTTTCAAACCAAGGGACAGACTGTTCAGGACATTATAGGTAGAATCAGCTTTTAGAAAGATAAGCTTAATGCTTGTCCTGAATGGAATTATACTAAATATAAGACATCAAAGGTGGAGATGAATACGATCAGCAGTTCAAAGACAATAATGCAGGATTTACTCCTTGTGATTGTGGGAGGGGCTTTAGGCAGCATGATGCGCTATTTGGTCAGCCTGATCTCGCACTATCAGACCACAAGTCATTTTCCCTATAAAACATTGATCATCAACGTGCTGGGATGTTTTCTGGTGGGTTTTGTCACCATGCGATTCCAGCATCATGAAATGCTGAGCGGCATCCGGCTCTTCTTTATCATTGGCTTTCTGGGGGCTTTCACCACTTTTTCCACATTTAGTTATGAGACGATCATCCTTTATCAGGCCGGTCATATACGCACGGCGATCCTGAATATTTTCGCATCCACCTTCTTAGGAATGCTGGCAGTTATCGGGGGGATCTGGGCAGGGCGTTGAACCGGGTTTTTAGTATCTGAAACAGCTTGTCAGATGGTCGTTGACCATCCCCGCAGCCTGCATGAAGGCATAGCATATGGTTGAGCCGACAAACTTGAATCCTCTTTTGCGTAAGTCCTCGCTCATGGCATCGGACTCAACCGATCTGGATGGGATCTCTGATTCCAGCTTTCGCCGGTTTTGGATTGTCTTACCCTTGGTGAATTGCCAGATATAGCGGTCGAAACTGCCAAATTCTCTTTGTATCTGCAAAAATAGGCGAGCGTTGACGATAGTCGCTCTAATCTTGCTCTTGTTGCGGATGATTCCCGCGTTTTCGAGTAATTCTGCTATCTTTTCTTCATTATACAAAGCTATCTGACCGGCTTCGAAATTGTCCATGGCGACCCTGAAATTCTCCCGTTTCCCCAGCACGCAGGACCAGCTGAGACCCGCCTGAAAGGCGTCCAGGACCATGAATTCAAAAAGCTTGCGATCATCGTGAACCGGAACGCCCCATTCCTCATCGTGATACTTGATCATCAGCGGGTCTTTGCCCACCCATTCGCAGCGCGAGAGCTCTTTCATTTTCCCGAATCGATGATCAGATCACGGAGTGATCGCTTTGGTACGTGGTGCACACCTTCATCATCACGGTAATACTCGATGTCATCAGGATCGATAACGTCTTCCAGCATGATCTTTTCGGCAGCTTTGCCCAGGGCAATTGTCAAAACAAGGTCATACTCTTCAGGAAGCCCGAGTGCAGTTTGGATAGCACTTTTATCCATGGAGGCGATCATGCAGCCACTCAAACCCAGCTCCGTGGCTCCCAATAGCATGGTTTGAGCCGCGATGCCCGTATCAAGCAGATGGAATTTTCCGCAATCCTTTGAACATAGAATGAGGATGTAGGCAGAGGGTGCTTCCTGAGGCGCGGGGCCATCCCAATAACGCAGATAGTTGGCCCACTTCACATGCTTGAAAATGTGCTGATTGAATTCTTCTTCACAGGAAAGATAAAATCTCAGATTCTGCAGATTTGCCGCGCAAGGAGAGCAGCGGGCAAGCTCCACCAGATCCTCAAGTTGCTTTCTGCTGATAGAAAAACTATTATCGTATCTTCTTACACTTCTGTTCTTTAAGACCAGTTCTTTAAACATTATTCTATCTCCTGAGGCAATGTCAGTTTCAGTTTTTGATGCAGGGTTTTACGGTCAATACCCAGAATTCGGGCAGCCTGGGATTTGTTTCCGCGCACTGAATTGAGCACGTCTGTAATGTATTCGAATTCCACCTCAGCCAGACTGCGAGTGAGATTTTTAGCATGATGCAGGGTGAATTTCATGTAATCGGGCAGCTCAGAAACAGAAAGCTCCGGTTCATCGTTCATGACTACCAGACGATAGATCAGGTTTTCGAGCTCGCGCACATTTCCCTGCCAGTGATAGCTTTGGAAGGCAGTCATCACCTCCGGACTGATCTTTGGGCTGGGTCTGGAAGTTTCCCGTGAGTATTTATCCAGGAAATGATAGACCAGCTGGGGGATGTCTTCCTTGCGGTCTCGAAGGGGCGGTATGGTGATGGGAAGGACGTTCAGACGGTAAAAGAGGTCTTCCCGGAAACTACCTTGCCTGATCAATTGATTGAGGTCTTTATTGGATGAGGCGATCACGCGGACATTTATGGTGCGGGGCGTCTTGGAGCCGATCATCGAAACTTGTTTATCCTGCAAGACTCTGAGGAGTTTGACCTGCATCGAGAGAGAAGTTTCGCTGATCTCATCCAGAAAAATGGTGCCCCCATCCGCAGTGATAAAATATCCGGCTCTGGTTTCCGTCGCGCCGGTAAAAGAGCCCTTGGTATAGCCAAATAGCTCTGCTTCCAGCAGGGTTTCGGGGATAGCTCCGCAATTAACCGGCACAAAGGAGGTTTTAGCCCGTTTGGAATGGTAGTGGATAGCTCTTGCCACGAGTTCCTTACCTGTGCCGCTCTCTCCATGAATGAGGACGGTGGCGTTGTTGGAGCAGGATTTGTGGATCGCGCGGTAGACCTTGGTCATGACAGCGGAACTGCCGATCATACCGTAGGGGTTGCTTTCCGTAGGGCTTGGTTTATGAGCCAGTTTCTGGTTGACGATCATGGCTTCCACTTTTGCAATGGCAGAAAACAGCTCTTGATCCGTGAAAGGCTTGGTGAGATATTCATCCGCCCCCATCTTGACCGCTTCAACTGCTCCTTCAAGGGTTGGGTAGCCCGTGATCATGATCACCCTGATCAGGGGGTGATGGGCTTTGAGATGTCTGATCAGATCCAGCCCGGTGGCTTTGGGCATTTTATAATCTGTGAGAACTAATTCGACCGGGAATTTTTCCAGAAGCTCCAGAGCTTCGTTGACGCTCCTTGCAGCAAAGCTGCTGTATCCGTGGGAATTGAGCTTTCTGCCTATCATTTCCAGAGTCGAGGGTGAATCATCCACCACCAGGATCGGAATTTTGGGATCAGTCATTATCCACCTCAAAGAAGATCAGGAAGCTTGTGCCCTTTCCGGGCTCGCTCTGAACTTCTATCCTGCCGTTGTGACTGGTGACAATTCCATGCACTACTGAAAGCCCGAGTCCGGTTCCCTGATCGATATCCTTGGTTGTGAAAAAGGGGATGAAAATCTTGGACAGCACTTCCTTGTTCATGCCAATACCGGTGTCTGATATGCCCATCTCTATGTGATCATTTACCTTACGTGTGCTGAGAGTGATCACGCCGCCCTCCGGCATCGCTTGCATAGCGTTCACTGCCAGGTTTACCATGATCTGATGGATCTGGCTGGGGTCGGCTGTTATTGGGGGCAGATCCGGTTCCAGTTGCCGCACCACCCTGATTCCCTGACGTTCACACCTGCTCTCGAGAAAGTAAAAGCCTTCGCTGAGAATCTTGTTTAGATCCAAGGCCACTTTATTTGGCGGAACTTGTCTGGAAAAGAGCATCAGTTTCTTGATGACTTCCCGGGCATGGAGGGTGGCGCTGGTGATCTTTTTGACATCTTTTGCCACCTGGTCGGGCAACTCTTCCTCTTCCGCGATCAGCTGGGCATAACCCAGGATGGTGGCAAGAGGTTCATTGATCTCATGCGCTATGCCGGCAGCCAATTGTCCGATCGTGGCCAGACGGTCTGCATGGCGCAATTGTTCCTGAAGCCTGGAATTGGTTTCTTCGATCCCGGCTCGCTCCAGAACCAGGCTGACCTGTTTGGCGATGGAGGAGAGCAGCCTCTCTTCTTCAGGCAAAAAAGCCGGCACTTTCCCTTGTTGCGGTTTGCTGTAAAAAGCTTCTATACGACCCCGGTTGAGATAATTGAGCACCACATCTGCCTGAATGGAAATCTCTCCTCCGGCATTTGCCCGAGTGCTCAGGTTGATCTCATCAATGGACAGGCGGACGCTGCTGAGCTCAGGAAATTGCATGGCGGCAGGTATGATCCCGATCACCCGGGAGAGTATTTCCCTCAGCTCAAGATCAGGTTGATGCGCGATATCACTGATCTGGTAGAGGCAATCAAGCTCTTTGATCCGTTCTTTGAGCGCTCCTACTGTATCGATTGCCCGGTCTGTTTTCAAATTTCCTCCTATTTAAAAAAACGGAAACCGGAGTTCAAATAAAACCCCGGTTTCCTCATGCTGTATTAGATCAAGCCCTGATCCATCATCGCGTTTGCGACTTTGATGAAACCGGCGATGTTTGCGCCTTTAACGTAATTGACATAGTCACCGTCTTTGCCGTAGTGCTCGCATTGCGCGTGTATTGCCTGCATGATGCTGTGCAATTTGGCATCGACTTCTTCTCTGCTCCAGGAGATGCGCATGGAATTCTGGGTCATCTCCAATCCGCTGGTCGCGACACCGCCCGCGTTGGCAGCCTTACCGGGACCATAAAGTATCTTGGAAGCCAGGAAGATTTCCGCGCCTTCAGGTGTGGTAGGCATGTTGGCACCCTCTGAAACGCAGAAACAACCGTTTTTGACCAGAGTTTTGGCTTCTTCACCGTTGATCTCATTTTGCGTGGCACAAGGCAGCGCGATATCTCCGGGAATGCCCCAGGGACGCGCTCCGGGATAGTATTTGACGCCAAATTCCTCGGCGTATTCGCTGATCCTGCCGCGTTTGATGTTCTTGAGCTCCAGCAGATAGGCCCATTTGTCACCTTTAATGCCGTCCGGATCATGGATGAATCCGTCCGAATCAGAGGCGGTGACGACTTTGCCACCCAGTTGATTGACCTTTTGGATCGCATACTGGGACACGTTTCCGCTGCCCGAAACGAGCACGGTTTTGCCTTCCAGAGATTTTCCTTTAGTCTTGAGCATTTCGTCGGCAAAATACACCGTTCCAAAGCCTGTGGCTTCAGGACGGATCAGGCTGCCACCCCATTCCAGACCTTTTCCGGTAAGGACTCCGGTAACTTCGTTGACGATCTTTTTGTACATTCCGTACATAAAGCCGATCTCTCGTTTGCCAACCCCGATATCACCGGCAGGGACGTCCGTGTTGGGTCCGATATGACGGAAGAGCTCCAGCATGAAAGAATGGCAGAAGCGCATGACTTCTTCATCTGAACGTCCTCTGGGGTTGAAATCCGAACCGCCTTTGCCTCCGCCCATGGGCAGAGTTGTGAGGCTGTTTTTGAAGATCTGTTCAAAGCCCAGGAATTTCAGGATGCCCAGATTCACGCTGGGATGGAAGCGCAAGCCGCCCTTGTAGGGGCCGATGGCGCTGTTGAACTCGACCCGGAAGCCACGGTTTACATCACCTCTCCGGCATCTGTCTGCCAGGGAACTCTGAATATAATGGTGCGTTCCGGTTCCACGATCCGATCCAGGATCTTGGCTTTGCGATATTGGGGATTGGAATCGTAGACGTCCCATATCGT
>JAKLEY010000088.1 GCA_022711455.1 Candidatus Cloacimonadota bacterium | reverse complement strand
GTTGATCTCATCTGCCAGAATCACATTGGCAAAGACGGGGCCTTTGATATATTGGAACTCTTTGGCATCTCCGGAAGCACCTGTGACCAGGATATCCGTGCCCGTAATATCGGCGGGCATCAGATCGGGAGTGAATTGAATGCGGCTGAAAGAGAGGTTCAGCGCTTTGGCAATGGTGGAAATGAGCAAGGTTTTGGCCAAACCGGGAACACCTTCGATCAGGATATGGCCTCCGGCAAAAAGCCCGGTCAGAACGTGATCGATCACTTGTTCCTGACCTACAATGAGCTTTGCGATCTCCTGTTTGAGCAAAGTTCTGGTCTTGCCCAGATTGTTGATCTGATCTATTAATCCGTTGTCAGTCATATTTTGTTTCATCCTTATATACTGCTTTCAACACATCCAATCCACTGATGCTGAAGGAGATGATTCCCAACACAGCCATGATCAATGCGGTCAGAACGTGAGCAAATACCATGATTGCGGAAGCACTGTCTTTCGTCAATCCAAATCCCACGCTGAAGATAATTATCATCATCCATTCATTGCTGCCGAGCTGGGCAGGAGGCTGAGGCAAAGCATAGGAAAGATTGATCAGAGTATAGCCAAACAGAACCAGAACATAGGAGTAGCCGATCCCGAACGCCAAAAAGAGCAGATAAAAATACAGACCGTCCAGGACTATCCCCAGAGCGGTCAAAGCAACTGCCAGGAGAAGGACTGTCCAGTGGTGTTCAAAAATGTTCAAACCCCGGATAAAGATATCCAGAAAACCCTGAAGTTTCGCCTGCAATTTCTGTGGGAACACGGTCAATAGCTTGCTAAACAGCTTCAAGACCTTTTCCTGATGCAGGGCTGCCATCAGGATCAGAATCAGGGAGAGCACAAAGACCAGACCAAGCAGCGAGAGCAGCACCAGCATCGGGACTGAGAGCTCGATCGCCAGAAAAGGAAGGCAAAGCAAAACAAAAAAGATACCCACTGTGTCAAAAGACTTGTCGATAAAGATCGAGGGCAGAGCCGCGCTGATCGGGACACCGTGGTTACGTTTCAGAAACCAGGCTTTGACCAGTTCCCCCAGCCGAATGGGAATCATGTAATTCACAAAGTTCCCTGCCATGCTATAGAGCCAGGTGCGGCTGACCGATACGCGGATAGTGTTGCGGGTGAGGAAGTTCCAGCGCAGACTGCGGATAAAATATGCCGAGATATAGACTCCCGCTGCTGCCAAAACCAGCTTGGGATCGATCTCACGGATCTTTTGCAGGATAAGACCAAACTCGGTGTAGCTCATCCAGAGGGCAAGCAACACCAAACCCAGGATCAGACCGAGGATCAGGCTATATAATCTTTTCCTGGGCATCAGGCACAAAGACCATATAGAAGTGGTGAGCCCAGGCTTTCTTGAGCCAGCGGGGAGCGTAATGCTCAAAACCGTAATATTTCAGCATCCTCTCCCGGAATTCCAGGTCTTCTCCCCGATAATAGCTCAGGATCGACAGCACTTCTTTGCTCTCCGGTTTTTTGGGGAAAGGCCATTTTAGCCCGAATCTCTGAACCAGAAAGTCTTCCTTGCTCATCCCGATATCGGGCCAGGGAGGGCAATCGAAGTAATCAGACTCCTGCATTCTCCAGCCCTGTTTCCGCATCAGATGGATGATCAAAGCCGGATCGATGTGAGCCGGATAAAGCTGCGGATAATCCTCTGCTCTAAAGCCCTTCATCTGCATTTTGAAGCCCATTCCATGCCGGTTGGGAACGCTGATCATGATCACTTGTGAAGTAACCCGGCAGATCTCGGACAAGCTTGCCCTCAGATCCGGAGCATACCACATTGCCGAGAAATTGAAGCTCATGTCGATCGCAGCGTCATCATATTCCAGATGTCTGTAGTCCGGATTGAGATTGGTTCTGAAATTGAGGGCCAGCTCTTCCCAAATGCTTTTGATCAGCTGCAAACGATGCGCGTCGTGGTCTTCCAAAAAGATCTGGCGACCCTCCAAAGCCTCAGCCATCAGGTTTATCCCGCTCATCCCCGTGAAACCGAAGCTGGGGCATTCCAGAATGCTTTGCACCTTGTAAGCCTGTGTCAGCCTGCTGATCACGTTGTTGATCACGATCCGTTCATAGGATGAGCCCAGACCTTCTTCCGGGTTATCAAAGTATTTTTCCCAGTCGTTGATGATCGGAATCGCCATTATCTCTTGCCTTCCAAATAGTCTTTGATCGTGACCTGGATGTCCGGAATGGTGAAGCGCTGAGGCAAACCCATCAGTTCATAGGCGTCGCGAACGTCATAGATCCAGCTTTTTGAGATCAGCTGGAATCTGCTGGTCCAGAGCTCGTTTTTCAGTTTTTGGGAGATCAATTCCCCCAGCGCAAAGACTTTGCGGTCAAAGCTGAGAATGGGGGGATAGTTCTTCTTGCGCAACTGCCGGCTGATAAAATTCACCAGATCCTTGATCTGAACAGATTCACGATCAGCAATATTGAGAGTGAGGGCGTTTGGGTAATCATGCGTGAGCAGCCATAAAAAGGCGTCGGAAATCGTTTCGATATTGCAGAGATGGATCCAGATGCGTTTATTGATCAGCGGAAACCTGTAATTATCGATCATTTTCACCAGTTGCCAGGGGAAGCCGTAATCACCTTTCCCATAAACGATCGAGGGACGCAGGATAGCCATCTTAAGACCCCGGAGAGCTTGTTGATTGAGCATCTTTTCGGCCTGAATCTTGGTGTAGTGATAATAGTTGTCACCGTTGAATTGAGTTTCTGAATTTGCCGGCAGCTCTTCAGGGATCGCGCCGTAAACTCCCACAGAGGAACAAAAGAGCAATCTGCTGCCCCGGGGAAGACAGTACTCAATAAACTGCTCGGTGGAGTGGACATTGGCCTTATAGTAATCAGTATGGGAGAATTTGCGGCCTCCACGCAGAGCGCCGATATGCAGAATAGTCTCAAATTCTCGGGTCTTCAGGAAATCCCGGATTCCGCTTGTGTCAGTCAGATCAAGCGGCACGATCTCTATTTGGTTGGCAAATTCCTGAAACCTGCTCAGAGCTGTGTTCGGGCGCACCAACGCCGTGACGGAATAGTCCGGGATCGAGCTCAGTATCTTGCGCAAAACGGCTTTGCCGATCAATCCGGTGATTCCGGTGATAAGCAGTGCCTTCATTTGAGCCCCAATATTTTCTGCAAGCGAGTGCGATGTTTGCGCTGGCGGGGACGCTTCACTTCGACATAGGTGTAGGGGATCTTCTGGTTCTCAGCGATCATGGCGGGGTGTTCTCTCATCAGAAGATTGGCAGTGGTCTCGTCAACATGTTCCCTGATCCAGTTCCAGGCTTGAAAAAAAGAATCGTAGTCCGTTCGCACATGGTCGTCTGAGGCCACGATATGCGCCCAGCCTTCATCGATCAAACGGATGGCGGTCTCCTTCACTTTTTCGCCATACAAGCCCTGCATACTGCCCGCATTGACCTGCAGATAGATGTTGAGAGCTGCCAGCTTCCTGGCTTCAGAGGGTCTTTTCATGATGCTCACATAGCGTTCGGCATGAGCCAAAATGGGTCTGTAACCCTTGTGAAGAAGGGGATAAACATTGTGGTAGAAATCCACGGGGAGGCCGTTAAGATCAGATTCGATCAGCACATACCGGGAATCTCCCAGACAGAGGTTGGACTCGATCACGTCGTCCACGATCCCGGGCTGGATGAAGACTTCGAAACCGGGAAGGAGCTCCGGGACATCAGTCGGACAGGCATTTATGAAGTCCTCAAATTTGCTGTCATAATCTGCACGGCTATAGTGATAATGACCCCGGAAATAATGGGAGGTCAGATATACCCTGCGCACTCCCCCTCTTGCCATCCGGCGCAGTTGATCGATCGAACTCCGCAGGTCTTGCGATCCGTCGTCAATATTGGGCAGGATGTGTGAATGAATATCTATCATAAGCAGTCGTCAGGGCATTTTCTCCAGAATCATCTGTATGAATTCGATCAGGACATCATTTTGAGCATAGGGCTTGATCATCCTTTCAGAATCCTCAAGCATCCGCTCGACCGTCTTGCGGGCTTTATCAAACCCCAACAGACCTGTATAGCTGGAACGGGAGGAGGGCACGAACTCCTCGTCAGATTCCAAGCCCTCGCTGCCTCTGCCATAATCCTCAGCTATATCGTCTATCATCTGATGAGCCAAACCCAGGTTCAGAGCGTAGGTATTCATGATCTGACGCGTGTTTTCATCTGTTTCTGCCATCATACAGGCAATATCTGCCGCGGCTTGCAGAAGCGCACCGGTCTTCTTGGAATCAATATATCGCAGGGTGTTTATCTTCATGACTTTGCGTTTATTCTGCAATGCCACTGCCTGGCCTCCGATCAAACCATAAGACATTGTGTAGGCGGAGAGGATACGCACTGCCTGAACTGCTTTTTCGGGGTCTTTGATATCTGCGACAGCTTTGTAGGCAAGAGTGTAGAGCGCGTCTCCGGCCAGAATAGCAATTGCGTTGTTGTGTTGCATATGAATGGCGGGGGAATTGCGGCGCTCTTTTTTGTTCATCACACATGGCATGTCATCGTGGATCAAAGCAGCGTTGTGCATGATCTCGACCGCGCAGGCAGCAGCGATTACGCTGTCCAGCTGCTTGGATTTTTTCATCCCGATCAGCATCTCAAAGATTGAGACCAAAAGCAGGGGACGCCAGCGTTTGCCACCGGAAAAGACAGCCTGGTGCATGGCTTGCTTTAGTTCCTTGGCATGCGGATCCTCAAAGCTCATATATTCCTTGAGAGCTTTCTCGATCATTTCCAGCCGGGTTTCAAAGTACTTTTGTAACAGCATCGTGCTTCCTCATCCTTTATTCGTATGGTTTTTAACCAAAGGCGTACCTACGGAATCCTATCCATTTCTCATATAAAATATATGCGGATTTGTCAAGTTTTTTCTGGAATGAAGTCTGCTTCCGGTCGATCTGCAGTTACCGGAACAGCATGGATTGAACTAAGTTCATTTTGAGATCGTAATATCCAGATGCCGGGTGGGCGGAACGTATCTCTCCATGTCTGTATTGAATTTGGGATGGTATTTACCAAAGGGCAGGCCGGAAGCAAAGGTCTTGAGGTTGGAACTTCTGGCGTGTTGAAAATAGTCCTCGATGGCAGTTTTGAGCGCTGAATCGATCACACTTCCCAAAAAACCTTCACTGGAGGATTCCAGCCTGACCTTGATGCGAGAGCTGTAGTCCCAGATCTGTGCTCCGGTTTGGGTGCTCAGGAGGCGGAAATTTGCCCCGATCGTGAGAGATCCGGAGGTAAGGAACCAGGCTTTGTCCCACTGTGTGATCTCACTCACGAGGATGGCATCTGCCCCGAAATTGTCCTTCAGATTCTTTAACACAGGGGGTTCCAGGCTGATGTGATCGTAAAGCCCTTCATCGCGCAGAACATCATAAACAGCCTCCACCGGAATCACGTAATAGCCCATTTTACCAATAGCTTCCGAGAGTGAGCAGGAAAAGTATTCCCTGGCATCGACGGCGGTGGTCCGATTGTCGGGTGGGATGATCAGAATTGCGGCAGGGGGATTGGAATACATCGCGGGATAATTGCTTTGCAGAGTGGACTGCCTCAGATTTCCGGAGCAAGCTCCCAGGATCAGACCGAGCAGCAGGATAGGGATGGCAAAGTATCGCATGGTCTCCTCCCTTTAGTCCTGAATTCCGTATTTTTGCATCAAAAAATCCACCATCGCAGCGGAATCACTCCATTGCTCTTTCTCCAGCTCAAAATAGCGCAGGGCCTGGGGATAGCGGTTCTGCTCCAGCATGATCAAAGCATAGTCGGCATAAACTCCGGGAGGCACTTTGAGCTGATATCTGTCCGCGTAGGTGATCAGCTTGTCCAGCTCTTTCTGAAAGCGATCCAGAGACCTCTCATCCTGTTTTTTAACGTGATTGTAATAAGCCCAGGAGTAGTCTCCGTAGAACAAGTATTCTGGAGTAAAGGCGCATCCCGCCAGCAAGAGCAGGGCAAGAACCATAGTGATAATTCTCATGGTAATCTGACCTCAGTGGTCTGACCCCGGTTGATCATGATCAGTTTTTGCTCCAGAACCCGGTCGCCACGTCTGATCTCCAGCTCGTAGCTGCCCGGTTTGAGCTCAAAGATGTTATAGGCAGGCTTGCGATCGAGCCCGACCTCCACTTCATTCAGAAACACTTCCAGATCATAGGGCTCACCCACAAAACGGATGACTCCGGTATCATCGCGCGAGACCACAGCTTCATTCGTTCTGTAGCTTGCGCAAGCACTAAGGCAAAGGATCAGTCCCAGACAGAGGCAAAGCATTACGTTTTTCATGTTTAATCCCCCGGATTTTCGCTGACGAAAATGTTTTTAAGGTCTTGCGGGTCGATCTTACCCTCGATGACCTTGCAGAGTGAGAGCTCAGTAAGCTCAGTTCCGTCGATGGTTTCAATCACGATCAGCTTGGCGATGCGAGTGGGTGGAAGCTCAATGGGATATCCGGTCTGAGGATTGTCCACCACATCTCCGCGTTTGTAGACCACAAAAACATCACTGGCTTTGATGCCCTGTTTTTCACCCCCCGCAATATAGACCTGAGATTCATTTGCTTGCAGGACATAGGAATGCCAGGGACTTGATGTGAGTTTATTCACCAAGTTCTGGATCACGTTGCTGATAGCTGCATCGATGGCTTTATCAGCCAGGCTTGCGTCAAACCCGGCTTGAGTTCCCATGCCCATCACAGAGCCGGTTTCCAGATATGCTTCACCGCTGCCCTCTTCACCAAAAACGATGATCCCTGTCCTCGTGTCAACTATCCGAAGCGTGACCTTGGCGTAGGCAGTTTGCTTTTTTGTGCGGTCGATCAGCCCGGTGGCACCCTTCAGATTGGTCCCGAATTCAGAGATTGAGCCCAGGATCAGATAGTCTGCCGGTATTTTCATTTTTTCGATCCCGGCAATGCGCTGTTCGCTTGTGATCATCAGGGTGTCCTGCCTTTCCAGCAGGATGAAGCGCTGTGTCATCGCAAGCTTGGTGCTGAGGATGTCATAGGCGGCTGAGGACATCCTGTCCGCCATATCCGTTCCGGCATAGAGAAAGCTGTTTGCGGCTCTGGTCTCATTGCTGAACCTGCCGACCGCAATCCTCCTTTTGAGTTTATAGACCTCTTCCTTCTGCGTTTGCTGGGGCAAAGGCTCGATGTTCAAATAACGCGTCGGAGCCTCGGACTGGAAGCCGGCACAGGCAAAGAGCCCAAGTCCTGCCAGCATTACACATACATTAATGATCTTCATCACAACCTCCCTATGCGGTATTTTCCAAACACTTTCATATTGCCTTAATATGTCAAGCGAATAATGGGCTCTGCGGCAAAAACAGCCGTTGCCAGGACGAATCCGGTTGCCAGCCGCCATTTATAGGAGAAACTACTGATCTTCAGAAGAGATCAGTTTGTCTGTGCTGAAACCCGGAAAAACCTCTGAGCCGGCTCAACAATGCTGATTTGGTACTGCCCCGTAAATGACTGTCCAAGAGGTGTCCACGGTCCGTCGGGGCCTGGCGCGGAGTAAACCTGATAGTGGTGGATGCTTAAAGGAGAGCCGTCCATTGCCTGATTGACAGGATTCCACGTTAACACTGCCTGGTTGGACGAAATGAGCTCAAAGCTGAGATTTTGAGGAGTTTGAGGATAGGTCGGGCTCATAAACTCGTAGGCACCGATATCGATTCTGTTCTCCGCGATGCGTGGATTTCCTGCAAGGTCGAACGGATAGCTGCTGATATCGGTGACCGGATCACCGGCATTATAGCAGGATGAGCCTGCAGTCAGATTCCAATTTGCTGTCAACCCGTTAAAACCATTTCCAGCACCCGGGCTGGGGCTGATGAAGGCTGGATTCCCGGTCACATTATGCTCCCCGTATTGGCTCGCCTGCCAGCCCGGATCACCCGCATTAACGAAATAGAAGGAGCTCAATCCACCCTCGATGCAGTTGTAATCGTAAAATTGATTTGAGCCGTTGGTGCGCGCATAGATCTGTCCCTCAGCACTGGAATTTCCCCAAATGATGTTGTTGATCACGTCAGCATATCCATAAACCACAACGCCTCCGGTCGTACCCGTATTGTTGCAGATGGTGTTATTTGCGATCAAACACCCCGTGTTCCAGGATTCCAGAGTGATAGCCCCTGCTCCGTAGGTCGCCGAGTTATTTACCACGAGGTTATTGATGATCTTGAAAGTGCTGTGTTGGATGGATATCCCGGCCCCTCCGAAATAGGAAGTGTTGTTGGCAAAGTTATTACCATCTAAGACGCAGTTGGAATAGGCTAAGAGGATTCCTGTGCCTCTGGTTTCCCAATACCCGGTCCAGAAATTATCCCGGAAGCTGTTGCCTGAGATCCGCACGTTGCCACGGTTGACCAAAATTCCGGCACCACCGTTATAAACTCCGTTACCCTTCATGAGACAGCCGCTGACGGTGCCATCGGCAAACCAGTATGCCAGAGCGGAGCCCTGATATGAGTTACTGTTGTAGAACTGGCAGTTTGACACCAGATTATTGCCGCCCTTAAAGATGACACAGCCCCCCACAGCGGAACTGCCGTTTGAAGCAAAGAGGCAATTTTGCAGATCCAGGGAACCGCTGCCGTATCCGGTGGGGGCAAATTCCTGACATATGGCTCCCCCATCGGAGCTGGTGCTGCAGTTTTTAAAAATGCATCCGGATATCCGCAACTGAGAGGCTTGCTCATAGATTGCGCCTCCGTAGAGAGCTGTCAGGTTTTGAAACCGGCTGTTTGCTATGCGGATCCTGCTGCAGTTCAGGATGCGCAGTGCTCCGCCATTTTTGTTGACAGGGTCAAGAGTGGCATCACCGCGTTCGAATATGCAGTGGTTAAAAACCGTTGAGTCGTTCGAAGCAGCTATATTTTCCAGGATCAGCCCCCGCCACTTCTGATCCGAAGCTGAGCTGCTGAACAGAATGCTATCACCCGGAGCACCATTGGCATGCAAACTTCCCTCTATGCTCAGCCTGTAATAACCCTGAAAGAGAAGCTGAATTCCGGGCTCGAGCTGAAGATTTGCTCCTGAGGGGATGGTGATATCGCCAAGGATCAAATAGGGAGATCCCGCTGTGGTCCAGGTTCCGGAGACGTTTCCGGGCTGGATGGAAGTGGACGCGTTCAGACCTGCCAGCAGACAGATAAACAAAAACAATGAGCCAATGTGTCGCATAAAGAACTCCTGAAATAATCTCATCGGATCAAAACTCTTACGCGGAGAGCTTATACACACACGGAATTCTGTCAATAGTTTTTATGGTTTACTACATCAATATGGCTTTCCTGAGATATTTTACGGGGATATCCATCTCTTCATCCGGTGTT
>JAKLEY010000087.1 GCA_022711455.1 Candidatus Cloacimonadota bacterium | reverse complement strand
AGGAGAAACGGAGAATTCAAAATTGCCGGCATAGTGAGAGGGATGCAAAATGATGAAGCTGTCGACGTGTTCATGAATCAGGGTCTGGAATCCACGCGCGGCGCATTCTCCTGAATACATATAGCCCGCGTGAGGCAGCACCAAAGCCAGGCTGCGTCCGGTCACGGATGCCCGGGGAGCATTTTGTGCCCAGGCTTCGAACAGCGGATTCAATTGCGAGGCAAAGCGCGGATAAAAGGTTCCGGCGTGAACCGCGTTGCGCAGCACTATTCCTCTTCCCTGCCCTCGGGCAGAACGATGAGATAATCCGCAATCCGGGTTGCTTGATCGGGTAGAACATAGCTGGCAATATCCGGACTGAATTCATAGCTGATGAGCTTGATCCTCAGCTTGGGAAGCCTGTTTTTCAGCCTTTCGACCGTGCCCAGATAGGAGCGGCTGTGAAAATCTCCGTTGAAATGGATGACTTTGTGTTTGGGATTGGCCTCGAGTGCCAGTTTGATGCTCTCTGCCATGGTGTCATCCTTCATGCACTGGGCATAGAAAAGCCTGTCCATCACGTTGGCATCACCCGGCATGCCGTGTGCCGTGACCAGCCCCATGGTCTGCAAAAAGCTCTCTTTATAGGTTCCCGCGGGGGCGCTGATCTCTTTTGCCATCAGCTTTTGTTCCTCCGGACTGAGGCTTTCCAGAAATTCCGTGCCGCTGCGGACCACCCGGCTGGCGTATTCCCGGGGGATATTTGCAGCCAAAACCTTCAGGTTCTCGCGTTTGGCGTATTCCAGGAGGGAACGGTAATCCGGATCGTAATTGCCCCAGGGTCTGCTCTGCTGCAGAAATTCCGCTTCCGTCAGCTCATCCTTGAGATAGGCATCGATCACGCTCTGGACGTCGCGTTCGAACATCTCGAACGAAACGATCAGCCGTTTCTGTTGTTTGTGTAAAACCGGGAGCAATTGCCGCTGCAGGGAGTGGAGGGTGGGGTCGTCGTGTTTCTCCCCGAAAAAGACGACATCGCTTTTGGCCAATTCTTTGGCCCAGCTGCGGATGGAAACGTCCTTGCCGTTCTTGGTGGAAATTATCCGATAGTTTTCAGCCATTAACTGGCTGGCCAGGATCAAGGTGCTGATAATCATGATTATTTTTCTCATTCAGACTCCATTTAAATCTTCTGATAAGTTAAGTCATTTTTCGCCGAAAGCGATTCCAGAAATAGCCGGAAATCTTGCCACTTGTCCTGTGGAAGGCTGATCTGAACCACTGTTTCCACTCCGTATTCGCTCTCACCCAGCCTCAGCTTCCATTCGGGAGTCCGATGCCGGATCAGTTCCATGCTACTATAGTCACAGCTGATCTTCAGATGCACCAGCTCCACGAATTCTTGCGTTTTTGCCTCTTTCACGGCAGTATTTACCGCTTCTCCATAGGCTTCGATCAAACCTCTGACCCCCAGCTTGACCCCTCCGTAATAGCGGCTCACAATGGCCAAAACGTTGGTCAATTCAGCCCGCATGAGTGCATTCAGCATGGGCTTACCGGCTGTGCCTCCGGGCTCTCCGGCATCCGAATAATATTGAGCTTGCCTTCCCGGTCCGATCACATAAGCATAGCAATTATGCGTGGCAGAAGCATAGTTTTTATCGTGCGCTGAGATGATCTCCCGGGCCTGTTCCACCGAATCTACCGGAAAGAGATAGCAGACAAATTCGGAGCGCAGGATCTTGATGCGGGTAGAGGACGGATCTGAAATAGTATAAATCACAGCTACTTCACTCTGGGCAGGTCGTTCCAGCGGGTGGTGTAATAGGGAGAGAGTTTGGCACGTCTCATTTCCCATTCCTTCTTTAACCCCGAGCTGGCATAAAACAGGGTGTCCCGCCCCAATCTGCGGTTGATATGATCCACCGTGCCCATCAGATCTTTGCGTTTGTCATCCAAATAGTTGGTTTCCAGATAGTTTAATGGCACGTCATCCTCGGCAATGATATCGGCAAACATGACTCCGGCTTTTTTATATTCAAAACCGGGCAGCCAGACCTCCTCCAGCAGCTCCAGCGCTGTTTTGATCAGCTCCGGGGTATAGGCTGTGTGCGGGACCAGAGTGGTGCAGGCAGAATTGTTATATTGCGGACCCTCTTTGAAGCGGTTTGTATTCAGAAAAACTGTGAGATGCCCGGCAACGGTTTTTTGGGAACGCAACTTCTCGGCCGCACGGGTGATATAGGTGGACACTGCTTCTGCCAGTTCAGCCTTCTCGGTCACCTGTTTGCTGAACGACTTGGAGACAACGATCCCCTTCTTGGCAGCAGGTGCTTCATCCATCCCGATGCAGGAATATCCCTTTAGTTCCAGGACTGTTTTGTGACCCACACTGGTCATATAATGATCGATAAATTTTTCATCCGCGTCCCGCAGTTCCAGGGCTGTCTTGATCCCGTGCTGCTGCAGGAATTTGTCATATTGCCGTCCGATCCCCCAGATCTCCCCCACCGGAGTCCGCTTCAACGCTTCCTCTATCCGTGTGTCATCCAAAAGGTTGAGGCTGCCATGAAAGGCAGGAACCTTCTTGGCAAAATGATTGGCGATCTTGGCCAGGGTCTTGGTTTTGGAGATCCCTACCGAGACCGGGATTCCGGTCCATTTCTTGACTGTTTTGCGGATCTTTTCGGCATATTGATCCAGGTTGCGGATGCGGAATCCACCCAGATTCAGAAAGGCTTCATCGATGGAATAGATCTCAAGCTCAGGGGAAAACATGGATAGCACTTCCATCACCCGGGCAGACATATCCCCATAGAGGGCATAATTGGATGAAAGCAGCACTCCGCCATGCTTTTTGACCACAGCTTCCCATTTGAACCCGGGTGCACCCATGGGGATGCCCAAAGCTTTGATTTCAGCACTGCGGGAGACCATACAGCCGTCGTTGTTGGATAGCACTGCCACCGGGATTTTATCCAGCTTTGGATTGAACACGCGCTCGCAGGACACATAAAAGTTGTTGCAGTCCACAAGCGCGATGATTTCGTCACTGGCAAGTCCGGTGGTTCGCACGGCTTATCTCCTCTTCATTTTTAGTCCAAGATTAATTGAGGCTGTATTTTTGTCAATGATTTGTTAGCAGATCACGGAGATTTTTTTCCCAAGGATTTCAGGATTATGGGAGATTAGCAGATTAACAGATTAACAAATTAGGGGCGCCACTGATTTGCTAATCTGCTAATTTGTTAATCCATAAAATCCTGTTCATCCTGTTCATCCCTGGTCAATTCTTCTTTTTCCGTTCTTTTTCCGCCTTTTTCCGCGCTTTTCCGTGTTCTATGAGGGTGCGTGGGCTGAAGTCGAGGCCGCCTTTCGAGATTCGTTGGATATGATAGTGTTATTTGTAGGAGCTAGACTACGGAGCTTTATCAAACATTACTAAGGCGGCCACAACTCCAGCGATACTATTGTACAGGCGGTCGCCGTACCGCCTATGTTATAACTTACAGTGTGAGTTTAAGATCGGCGCTACAGCGAGCGCCGGTACTCACATCAACTCGAGCGTAATCTTCTCCCTGTCCACCCTCTGACATCTCCCGGGCATATCGGTCCGGCAAGCGGCTTGAAAGCGGTTAGCAAGCGGTTAGATAGCGGTAAGACAGGGGCAGGTCTAAAGGGGTAAACGGATACACTTCAGCAGCATCGGCGTGCTGCTCTACAGGTAGGTTCGGATGCCGATCCGAACTGAGAATGCAGGTTTGTCGCAGCGATACCAATTACATCGGCGCTACGGCGAGTGCCGGTACAGGAGGTTCGAATGCCGATCCGAACTGAGTGCTGTCGTCGCATTGGATTGCGACACTACATGCAAAGCGCGTCCTCTCATAACTCATAACTCATTACTCATTACTGATAAAAAATAAATCGCCGGCAGGGGGACAGCCGGCGATTCGCAAGCGGTTATGGTAGAACCGCTTGATCCTATACTTAATGGATATGTAGGGGCTTAGTCTAAGGCCTTCAAAAATGAGGGGATATCCGTCCTTAAATTGGGGCCACGTGTAGTGTCTTCAGGCTTGGACTTCTCTTCTCCACCGGCTCTGGAGCTGGAGGATTGGATGTCCAAACGGGCAAAAATGTCTTGAATATCTTCGTCAACCTTGTCCTGCACGGGTTTGGCAGGCTGGACGACGGGATTGGGCTGCATATATGACGGAGCGGGAAAATCTATGATGCGATCGCCCTCGGAAGATTTGAGTCCGGTAGCGATCAGGGTCACAGAGATCTTACCCATCATCGTGTCGTCGTAGATCAGACCGGTGATGATATTGGCAGCGGATCCGGTTTCGTTGACCACAACGGTGGAGACTTCTTCAAATTCGCTCATCTTGATATCAGTGCCGGCAGTGATATTGATCAGCATGGATTGGCATCCGGCGAGGTCGATATCGGAGAGCAGCGGATTGTTAATTGCCGCTTTGGCAGCGTTTACGGCACGGTTGTCACCTTCCGCGGTGCCTGTTCCCATCAGGGCATAACCCATATTTTGCATCACGGTTTTCACATCAGCAAAGTCCAGATTGATATAGCCGGAAAGGTTGATGATGTCGGACACGGCTTTGGCTGCTTCAAAGAGCACGTTATCAGCGTGTTGAAAGGCTTCGGCAACGCTGAGGTCAGCATAGATCTGGCAGAGTTTTTCGTTTGGAATGACGATCAGGGTATCCACATATTCTTTGAGGTTGCGAATCCCTTCGGCAGCGTTTTCTTTACGTTTGCGCCCTTCAAAAGTGAAAGGCGTGGTCACGATGCCCAGGGTCAGGATTCCCATCTCCCGCGCGATCTTGGCAATGACCGGTGCGCCTCCGGTTCCGGTTCCGCCACCCATTCCGGCAGCTATAAAGATCATGTCTGCCCCGTCCAGATGGCTCTTGATGTCATCTTTGGATTCTTCGGCAGCACGTCCGCCCAGATCAGGATTAGCTCCGGTGCCTAAGCCACGAGTGAGCTTTTTACCCAGTTGCAAGGTCATTTTGGCTTTGGATTTCACGATATCGGTGGAATCTGTATTAGCGGCAATGAATTCCACGCCATAGAGTTCGTTGGCGATCATTGTGTTGATCGCGTTTCCTCCGGCTCCGCCGACCCCGACTATCTTGATGTTGGTTCCGATCTGTGCTGGTTTTTCGTCAAATTCGATCATGGTTCCCCCTGTTGATCATGTGAAGTCTTTTAATATTTTTTTTAGTTTATCTATCAGTTTGATGGATTGAAAATTGGTGAGATTAAAGCTGCTGCTTTTGGGTTCGCGATCTTGCTGAGCCCCGTAGTATAAAAGACCGACAGCTGTGGCAAAGCCGGGATCCTCCAGCTGATTGACCAGCCCGAACAGCCGGTCCAGATTGGGTGAGGCGATCTTGACATTCAGATTGAAGGCGCTTTCACAGGCTGCGTCGATATTGCGCAGATTTGCGGTTCCACCCGTAAGCACGATTCCTGCCGTAACCAGCTCCGGAGTGTAAAACTCTTTTGCCTTGTTGTAACACAGGGACAGCATTTCTTCCACCCTGTGCTGGATCACATGGCTGACCAGTGCCACAGACTTGCGTTGGGATGATCTGCCGCTGATGCCCTCGATCTCGATATCAACCGATGCATCGACCGCGGAAGCCAGAGCCGAGCCATATTCACACTTGATGATCTCCGCGTTGGCAATGGTGGTTTTCAAGCCGATCGCAAGGTCCTCTGTGATGGAATTTCCAGCCATGGGCACGACGAGGATCTTTTCCATGATACCACGGTTAAAGAGCGAAATATCACAGGTTCCGCCTCCGATATCCATCAGCAGGCAGCCCAGCCGGCGTTCGTCTTCACTGAGCACGGCATTGGCGATCGCGATGTGAGACAACACGAAGCTTTCGGGATCGATATGATAGCCTGCCAGTTCTATGCACTTGCTGAGGTTGCGTAGTGGAGTGATCTCTGCAAATACCGAAGAGACCCGGGCCAACAGCACAAAACCGTTCATATTGATGGGGTTATATATATCCTCATGCCCGTCTATGGCATAGCTTTGGGGAATGCTGTGCAGAATGCGGCAGCGCTCAAAGCCTTTCTGGATCTTGACGATGTTTTTGGATTCCTCGATCACCTGTTCCAGATGCTCCGGAGTGATTTCCCCCGGTTCATTGGCGCTGATCGAAGGAATGGAGATCCTGCCGTCCGCGATATTGGTGCGAACGTGTTCTCCGCTGATATTGGTGAAAATGTTCTGGGCTTTGAACCCGGCAACGGTTTCCGCTTCTTCCATCACTTTGCGGATGGCATCGCTTACAGCTGTGATATCACGCACAATTCCGCGCTCGATACCAAGGGATGAGCCTTGGGCTATACCCTTTATTTCCAAGCGGTTATCTTTGTGTGACTGAGCAATGATCACCCGAATCTGCTGAGATCCGATATCGAGGGCGGTGATAATATTCGTCTTCATCTACTGTTCTGCCTTCACGACCACCTGCTTGTCAAAACGGAGATCGAGCAATTTGTGGTTTCCGATGTTTCCGTTTTCGGAGACAAAGAGATAGCGCTTGATCTGGGCTGCCAGATCGACTTTGGGAGGGATTATCCGGGTGCCGCTGATCGCGTCTATCATATAGACTGTGTTGTCCACCAGATAGTACTCTGAGACCCGGGGCAGGAAATCCGCGGCTTCATGGCTGAGTTGCTTGTGGAACTGCAAGACTCTGGATAGCCCCGCACTCTTGATCTTTTTGCCGGCTTTGAGCTGAGCGTTGCTAAAATGGGTGCTGAACACAGGCAGATCCTCGTTATAGATCAGGTCATAGCGGGCAAGGATCACGCAGTCTTCATCCACCGGATAGAGATCACCCTCAACCGTGCGCAGATAGATCGCGCCCTGGCGCTCCGTGAGCTGAACCTTCAGGGTGTGCAGCAAAGTTTTGCGAATCCTGACGTCTTTGACCCGGGAAAACCGGAGCAGATCGTGCTTCAAAGCGGCTGTCGGCACAGCCAGAAGATTGACGCCCAGATAATTGTCCGTAACTTTGCGGATGAGACTGAGATCGGTGGCTTTGTTGCCGGAGATCAGGATCTTTTCGACCCGAAGAATATCCAAACTGCGCAGTAAATAGTAAACACCACCAACCACTCCAAGCAGAGTGACCAGTGACAGGACGAAGAACAGATAGTATCTGCTGTGTCCACGGCGTTTACGTTCTCTCATTACGCAGTTCCTTATTTTGCTGTATTATAGTGATTTACAAGCGTTAACATAGTTTTCACAAAACTAAGGTCACGCTTATAAGGTACTAATAATTTTAGACTTAGGTATTGTGTCAACTGTTTTCTCTCAATCTTGCCAAGATTTCTTCACCATATTGCCAGATATTGCCGGCACCCATGGTGATGAGAATATCTCCTTTCTCAAGCCGGGAAAGGGTTTCAGGCACGATTTCGGCATTCGAATCCAGACAAATAATATTGTGGTGACCGCTCTGAATTGCGGCGTTTGCGATAAGCTGGGAATTTACCCCTGGTATAGGCAATTCCCTGGCAGGATAGATTGGCGCCAGGATCAGGAAGTCACAGGAAAAGAAGGCTTTGGCAAATTCCGCATACAGATCCCTGGTGCGGGAGAACAGATGGGGTTGAAACAGAGTCACAATCCGCCTTTGAGTGCTGTCCTTGAATCCTTCCAGAGTGGCAGAGATCTCGGTGGGGTGATGGGCGTAGTCATCATAGACTGTAATTCCGGCTGCCTCTCCTTTGAGTTCGAACCGGCGATAGACACCGCTGTAAGCAGAAAGGCCTTCCCTGATGGCTTTGAAGGGAATATCGAGCTCCAGCCCGATCCCCACAGCCAGCAAAGCATTCATGATATTATGTTTCCCGGTCACTTTCATGGCAATGCGGCCCAGTTTATAGTTCTTGTAAAGCACATCGAATGCTGCCGTAAAATCCTTCATTTCAATGTTTTGAGCCTGAATATCGGCCTGACGGCTGAAGCCGTAGGTGAGCACTTCTTTGTTGATCGAGGGCAGGATGCTTTGCACTCCGGGGTCTTCCAGACAGGCGATCACGGATCCGAAGAAGGGAACCTTGTTGGCATACTCAATAAAAGCGCCCTTGATATCATCCAGATTCCGGTAGCAATCCAGATGGTCGGTATCCACGTTGGTGATACCTGCGATACAAGGAGTTAGCGACAAAAATGAATGATCATATTCATCTGCTTCCACCACGATGTACTTCCCGGAGCCCATCACGTTGTTGCTGCCAAAATTCTTGACCTTTCCACCCACGAAGATAGTCGGATCCAGCCCTGCGGCTTCCAGGACCATACCTGCCATCGAGGTGGTGGTGGTCTTGCCATGCGTGCCGGAAATCCCGATACTGAAGCTCATACGGGTGATCTCGGCAAGCATTTCAGCACGTCTGATCACCGGTATCTTCATGGCTTTGGCAGCCTGGATCTCAGGATTATCATCCTTGACCGCAGAGGATTTGACCACTACATCGACGTCTTTAATGAAGCCGGGATCATGACCCTCATTGATGGGAATACCCAGTGTTTCAAGGTGAGCAGTGACCTCTGTTTTCTTCATATCAGATCCGCTGATCTCCAAACCCTGGTTGTGCAGGAACTCCGCGATTCCGGACATCCCGATTCCGCCGATGCCGATAAAATGTATCTTTTTGGTTCTGCCTAACATCTATAACTCCTTTGGGTCGACTTGCCCCAAAATCAGATTAGCGATCTCGTTTGCAGCATGGTTCACAGAGATCGCATCAAATATACTCAGATATTCATCCCGATGCTGGTGCATGATCTTGATCAGATCCAGCAGTGCTTCAGGGCTTAGGTCCTTTTGTTGCAGCAGCTTCGCCACGCCTTTGCGATCCTGTTCCAGGGCATTGTAATATTGATGGTTTTCAGCAGCAGTTGGCAAGGGAATCAGGATTGCAGGAAGCTTTGCGGCTTGCAGTTCCGCTATGGTCATGGCTCCGGCACGGGTAATCGCCAGATCAGCATTTTGAAACAGAGCGGGCATCTCATTGCTAAAATCAAAGCAATAGATCCCGGGGGTATTGGAGTATTTCTTTTGATAAAGCTTGATCTGCGATTTTCCTGTTTGCCAGAGAATCTCAAAACCATCTTTCAGCAAGGTGGGGACTGCCTGATCAAACGCCTGGTTCAATGCCATCGAACCTTGGGACCCCCCTGTCAGCAGGATTATTGGCCTGGCTCCGGTCAATCCGTATTTCGCGGGATCCCAGGCTTGCCTTTTGGCAAATTCATCCCTCACGGGGATCCAGGTGTTGATTGCGTTTGCGCCTTTTAGCCTTGTTTTGGTGGATTCATATGCCACAAAGATCGCTTTCATTCTCCTGGCAAGCAATCTGGTGGTTAGCCCCGGAAAGCTGTTGCCATCCCAAAAGAAGAGTGGTCTCTTCAAGAGCAGTGCCGCGATGGCAATCGGACCGGATATGTAGCCACCTGTGCA